>JAHEYA010000248.1 GCA_023251855.1 Bacteroidota bacterium | reverse complement strand
TCAAGCGCTTTATTCTAACGATCTGGGAGCTTTTAATGTGGCCATCGGATACAATGCATTATACTCCAACGCAACGGATATTAGTTCCGGAACTAGCGGACTTGCTAATGTTGCCATTGGTGCACATGCGCTTTATAATAATATATTTGGTGGGTTTAATACCGCCACAGGCAACCTTGCCCTGCTTGCCAACACTTCTGGAGATAAAAACGTAGCGAATGGACAGAATGCACTTGTTCAAAATACCACGGGAAGGCTTAATACCGCTCTTGGCGGAGGATCTCTCGCTAACAACATCACAGGAAATAATAATGTTGGTATTGGAGCTGGCTCTAATGTAGCAACTTCTTCTACATCAAATGCTATTGCTCTTGGCTTTGGCGCGATAGCAGCTACTAATGAATTTGCCTTACCTGATGGAGTTACCAACTGGAAAATTCGTGGCAACAGTTTTACTTTACCAAATACTGATGGTACTAACGGACAAGTACTTACTACAAACGGAACAGGGGTATTGTCTTTCACAAGTCTTCCATTTTCCCCATGGAGCGCTAATGCCAGTGGAGTTTATTTCAATGCGGGTAATGTAGGTATTGGAACCACAAACCCGGCTGAAAAGTTAAATGTTGGTGGAAACATTTTGGCTACAGGAACTGTAACAGCAGCAATCATGGCAACTGATAGGGTTCAAACAAACAGAATTACGACACCATACCCCGATAATGTACTTTATTTTGGAGATAGCTCTTTAGCTTTCTTACCAAACTTTGGTAAAATATACAATGACGAGGCTTCGTCTAGCTATCCTAAAGGTGTGACTATTGGTAGAGGTAATACTTCTTTTCTAGGCATTGGCTCGATGGCTTTCGCTCCTGGGTCAACAGCAATTGGCTATAATGTGATTGCTAACGGAATGAATTCAATTGTTATGGGTTCTAGCTTTGGAACATCTACTTCATTAATTAATGCAAAACCTAACACATTAATGGTAGGCTTTAATAGCACTGTTCCAACTTTATTTGTTGATGCTTCTCCCGGTCCCGGAAATGCTACAACAGGTAATGTAGGTATTGGCACTTCAACACCTTCAGATAAACTTGAGGTAAATGGAAATATCAGAGTTAATGACACTTATGACCTTATGTTACGAAATAGCCATCACGGTTTAGGCTGGTATAACAATACATTGAAACCTTTTCACGGCAATACTACCGATCCATTGGATGGCCCTGTTTTATATGGTTACGGTGGTGGAGCATTGGCTTCTACAAACGATGGACTTGGTGTAAGAATAGCATTGCGTTGGGATGAGTATGGACGTGTTGGAATTGGAACGTCAACTCCAGTATATAAGCTGGATGTATGTGGAACAATAAGGGCGACAGAAGTAAGGGTAAATTTAACCGGCTGCGATTTTGTTTTTGAAAATAAATATAAGCTTATGCCTTTAGCCGATCTTGAAAATTTTATCAAAAAAAATAAACACCTGCCTGATATTGATCCGGCGAGCAAAATGGAAACACCGGATGGAGTTCAACTGGGAGAAATGAATTCGAAACTTTTGCAAAAGGTGGAAGAACTTACTCTTTATATTATTGAACAGAATAAGCGTATTGATGCATTAGAGAAATCACAAAAACATTAATCATGAAAAAATTATTTTTTATATCGTTATTTTTTATGCATTTCCTTTCAGCATGTGCTCAACCCTATATTTTCCATCCTTTGCCTTATACAAATGTCATTTGGAAATAAATATGTGAGTTGTTAGCAAACATAAATTAAAGCGACAAACAATGAAAAAAATAACGGTTCTACTTATAGCAGTTCTGACAGCGAAAATAGTTTCTGGACAAATTTGCAGTGGACAACAAATTGTTCTTACGGAAGACGGACAATGTGACTACAATGACTATATTTTAGAATTTGAAGACAATTTTGACGGGAACTCGCTTGACTTATCTAAATGGGTTTTGCCATATCAAGGCGTTTTAAGAGATTTTAATCACACCTTAGAGAAACAATGGTACGCCAATACTGGAAACACGCCAATTATCCCAATCTACAATAATATTGAAATAAGTAATGGGACACTTAAATTAAATGCAAAAAAAGAATCCTCTCCGATTATTGGCACTTACATTTCCAATTTTTCTACCAATCCGTGGACATACTCTACCGAAAGCTTTGACTATTCTTCCGCTCAGATAGCTTCAAAATATAAATTTGGTTACGGAAAATATGAAATTCTATGTAAAATTCCAAAAGGAAAAGGTCTTTGGCCAGCATTTTGGCTGTATGGAAATGGTGATGAAATTGATGTATTTGAATTTTGGAATGAGAATACTGCTTGTATTTATGATGCGAGCAAGCTTTCTAAAGTACCTAATATGACAATTCACCGCAATAATCAGCAATGTGGCACTGATTATACAGGACCTGATTTTTCACAAAATTTTCATACTTTCACAGTCATTTGGGACAATTACAAAATAGAATGGTATATTGATGGGAGTTTAAGAAGAAAAAGTACGAAATTTTATACATTATTGGGACAGAGTCTTGATTGCGACGGTGTAGAGGCACTTGGTCATTATATTATTGATAAAATTTTTCCGAGGGAACCAATGAACATTATTGCCAACCTTGCTATTCAAACTGGAAACGAAAAATGTGGACCTTTGGGACTTATAACAATTGACAATAATCCAGACTCTGACACGCCTTTTCCCAGTTCTCTAGAAATTGAGTATATAAGATATTACAAACAGGTAACTTGTGGTGAAGTAACAGCCACAGATGTTAATCAGCTAAATCTTAGTAATGATGTGTACAATTTGGTTACCGGCATAACAATAACAGTTGGTGGCAATGTTAGTGTTCAAAGTGGTCAGCAGTTGGAGCTTGTTGCAAGGGACGAAATTGTATTGTCTGCTGGACTTTCTGCTGAATTTGGGAGTAATTTTGTAGCGAGAATTGATCCCACTATTTGTGCTGGGGAAAGGGGAATGGCAAACCCGCCATCAGGCAGTACTTCCAAAGACTCTACTTTTTCCCTCACAGGATTAAACTCTTCAAAGGCTAACATAACCGAAGGAAATAATAATTTCAAGATCAAAACATATCCCAACCCTAACAATGGAATTTTATTAGTTGAATTTGAACAAAATGTTTTGCAGAATTACGAATTGTATTTAATTAACGCAGAAGGAAAAGTTATATACTCACTAAAGTCAATTAAAGAATATAAAATTGAAATAAATTTGACTGGGTTTGGTAAAGGAAATTATGTAATTACCGTGCTTGACACTAAAAATAAAAACGCTTTCGTAAATAAAATAATTTACAACTAATGTATAATAGAATTACTGCTATTTCTTTTCTTATGCTTTTTTTAAATAGCGTATGCAGTTCCCAGGAGACTGATAAACCTTTTTTGTCCTCTTTTATTTATTTTATATATCCATATCCTCCGCTCTATTCTAACAAGTTTAATTATGGTATAGGAGGTGAAATTGATGAACATTTCACACCATTTAAATTTTCAACCGGCCTTTTTTTCTATACAAATAAATATGAATTCCACTATGACAAAACAAGCCCTTATGAAAAGAATGATTTTAGTTTAAATTATTTTAATTTTTCTTTTAACGTAAAAATTAAATTAAGTAATAAAAATAAGACAGATAATCTTTTTCTATTGAATACAGGGATTATTATAAATATTCCTAGAAATTATAGATCCGTATTTTATTATAAAAAGAATATTCCCCCAGAAGAAAATATTCCTATCAAATATGGAAACGGAATTTCTTTGCGATTGGGATTCCAATATAATAAATCCTTAAGTAATAGGTTAAAAGTATATGCGAATCTATTCTGTGATTATAAATTTCAAAAGGACCACATAGATTTTTATATCTCAAACCCACACCCCGGACCCGATAGCTATTATGAAGGATATATTTTATTTTGGGGAGTTTCCTGTGGGCTTGAGTTTTTGTTTGTTAAAAACAAGATATAATAGCAATAAATATAGAATAAAATTTACGTTTGCAAACAAATTCCTTGCTAAAATGGTGGTTACGGAGCAAGTTGAAAATCACTCAAGGGCCTTTTTGAGGTAATAATTTTAACTATTATTTTTTCGATTTACCTGCTTTTTCTTGTCCCTGAAATTCAAAACGTTTCTTTTCAACACCACTTCTTAGCTGAAGAAATACGCCTTCGATCTCATAATCGGTAATTGTTGCTTCCCATTTATAACTAATTTTTTCCTCTGTAAAATCAGAAATGAAAGTAACTTTGTGTACACTATCCTCATCAGCCATATAGGTTGTATCAACAGTTACTTTGTAAGCCATGGAGGGTGCAGTAAGCTTTTCTTCCATCAGATCACACTGAATATTTCCTGCTTTTATTACTATTAAACTGGGAAGAGGTTTTCCTATACCTGTGGCTTTTTTCTCAGTAAACTGAACATCATACTTTTTACCTTCTAAAAATTTACTTTTATCCGATTTTCCTTTATCCTTTTTTTGTGCCATACCGGCAGTGGCGATAACTAAAGAAATTCCAAAAATGGCTGATTTTACTATTGATATATGAATCATTTTTTATATTATTAAATTAATTAATTCGAAATTCTTTTTCGGCTTTATTTTTAAGGTTTGTAAAACTATACTTTTATCTTTGTTAAAAAAAATTTTAATCCTAAATAAATAATGGTTGTATTTAGTGTTTTGCTTTATTACCTGGTGATAATTCCCATTTCATTGCTTCCTTTCCCTTTATTATATGGACTTTCAGATAGTTTATATGTCCTTTTTTATTA
>JAHEYA010000247.1 GCA_023251855.1 Bacteroidota bacterium | reverse complement strand
AAAGCAGGAAGAGAAATCTTTGCAATTGATTGACAAGATTTCTCTCCCGCATTTGCGGGATCGAAATGACAGGTGGAAATATAGAGATATTCTGAATTAGATATAAATTTTGCGTAACATCAGTTATTATCTGATGTTTACGCATTAAAAAATACAGATGTAATCTTTTAGTAAATTGTGAAAATTCTAAGCCCCTCTGGGGCTTTTACCTGGTAAAATTTATATTAACTACTAAAATGAATTTGCGTAACATCAGTCATTATATTGTACCGGGAGATAAATTTATACATAACAGGAGCAAAGTTGGCAAACGGTTATGCAAAAGGGGTGCAAGTTATGATATGACATGATAGTGAAAATAATAAAAACCCAAAAAGGTTTTTTATACGAAGGGATATTAACTAATAATCAAGTTCACCTGTTGCTTCTCTGATAGCCCATACAGATTTCCAGTTTACGGTAATTCTATCTTTTACACTTTTATAAATCACAACGTTCTCTATTTTCTTTCTCCACCAGTTTACGATAGACTGCCGAACAATACTTGTTGCCACAGTTATTATTGAGCTGGAAGGGCTTGCAGAACCTCTAAAAAGAGCTTCAACATAAGACATATTATTGCTTGCGTCCAGAGCTTCAATCATCAACGCTTGTGCAAATGATCTATCTGCATCAGTTAGCTGGTCTGTAGGTAGGTCACAATGACCAAAAAAGAAAGTTAATATTTCTTTAGCTTGGTCTCTGCTAACCACAAGTTCGAGTGAACTAAATTTTCTGAGATTTCCCATGTTAGATAATTTAATAGTTTATAAATAGTTGGTTCTGCATCCTCATTGCAAATGATAAAGTTTTCAAAATAACTTCCTCAATCCACGCACATATTTCGACAAGCTCAATATGACTCGCGCGCGGTCAGTCAGAGGCTTGTCGAAGACTGTGGGTGGCAATTTGAAAATGAATCATATTTCTTTTGTTGAAGTTATTTTGAATAATATAACAAAGATAAAAAAAATACGATTGGATCCAATTATACCGAAACAATTTAGATTTCCGAAAATTTAAAGTCCCGCACGTGCGGGATTCGGCATAACTGAGAGTACGTTATCTTTACATTCGTAAATCTAACTACTCTCGGTATAATTTATACTTCGGCTGGCTCTAATCCGTTTTGCCATCGCAAAACTCAGTAAGATTCAGTATAAAAAAAAGAAAAATTGACGTTGCCGTATTTACGATGCTCAATGAAATACTGATATTTTGAAAAATCAATACGCTCTCCATGCTCAATTATTAACCAGCCTCCGGGTTTTAACAGATTATTACGGAATACTAATTCATGAATGGCATTAAATTTTTCAGGTTCCAGATTATATGGGGGGTCAGCAAAAATAAGATTGTAAGAATCGACTATTTTATTCAAAAAACTAAACACATCTGATTTAACCACTTTCACCTGTTGCATTTTTAATGCTGCTATTGTTTTTTTTACAAATTCACAGCAATGGTAATTATTATCAACACTGGTAATACTGACACTGCCGCGTGAAGCAAACTCATAGGTGATGTTTCCGGTGCCACAAAATAAATCCAAAACTTTTAGCCCTTCAAAATCAATATAATTATTCAGGATATTAAAAAGGCTTTCTTTGGCAAAGTCTGTAGTAGGCCTTACGGGTAAGTTCTTTGGGGGATGTATTGTTCTGCCTTTGTAAATTCCGCTGATGATACGCATTTTATTTATAGAATTGGAGAGTTAGAGAGTTGGAGGGTTATTGTCAATACCTGATACTTGATATGCCAACGATTAACCATTATTGTCCATTATCCATTATCCAAATAATTATTAAAAAGAGTAAAATAAGAGTGTTTGGGCAATGTGTGCAACTGGTAGCTATAGTCGGCATCATCAGTACGTTCACCGAGTTTTATATTGCGAATATATTTTTGTGCTATAACATATATCTCCGAATTTTTTTCTACCTCTCCAATAAGAACAGTTTCAATGATTTCAGGATTTAGTTGCAATTGCTCACAAACAAAAAGAAGGTAATAAATAAAATCTTCGGCAGTGAAATAATTGAATGTATTGTAAAACAGTAATTTTTTTCCTTCAATAACTATAGCTTCAAAATGTGATGGTTGTGTATGTACAAACAATTTTTTAATCGTTTGATTTTTATTTTGTAATAACAGACTTTCAATCAACACACTTGAAAAATGATGATAATCTATTTTACTGTATAAGGATGCTAACTTTGTTTTTAAGACATTGGGTATAGCGAATATATTTTTGGCATCAATATTTTTTATGTCATCAACAAGCACGGTATTATCTCCTTCAAATGCTGCATTGAATTTTAAATATACGATCTTTTTGCTATCCTCAAAAAGAGGTGCGGGGACAATAGTAGAAATACTATTAACTATAATACAGGATACTAACTTATAATTATGTTGTACCAGTCTGCTTTCCCTCACCAGTATATTTATTAAATCGGCAATGGTGTCAAAATCATATACATTCTGAAAAGTATAGCTTTCAAAAGCTATATATTTATTTTTATGTATTTCTTTTACGGCAAGTTTCACTCCGTTTATATCAATTTGAATAATCAAATGATAACCTACAGTTTTTGTGCTATCAAATGCTTCGTCAATAAAGGAAATTCCTGGAGCGATTTTATTGTTTTCAGCTATCATGTACTACTACGAATTACGAATTTTCTCGAATTACGAATTAATGGGTCTACGAATTTACGAATTAGTGGTCTACGAATTACGAATTTTTTCACCACACCCCTATCCCTCTCCATGCGCCTACGCTGTATATTTCTCCGGTGACCGAAGCCATCTTAGAGAAGAACTCAGCGCAAGCGCAAGGAAGGAAAAATACATTATGACCCCTCGAATAATAAATTATTGGCCTATGAAACTGCAACAGAGTTTCGTAAATTCGTAATACACTTCGGCTGAATGAGTCTGCGCAAAACTTTATAAACTCATTCGCTCAGTATAAATTCGTTTAGTTGTAACAATGAATCCACGGGAGTTTACTACGATCTTACTAAAATATTTTCCGTTTGAAACAACAAGCGGACAACGTATTTTATTAAATAAATTTTCGGAATTTATTTTAGGGGCAGATCCCAGTAAACTATTTGTTTTAAAGGGCTATGCCGGAACCGGGAAAACTACTGTTGTTCGCTCCCTTGTTAAAAGTATGCCGTTAGTAAAAGGAAAAACAGTGTTACTGGCACCAACCGGCCGTGCAGCCAAAGTGCTTACAAACTATACTCAACAACAGGCCTATACGATTCATAAGAAAATTTATTTCAGAAAGCCTGCTATTGACGGGACGCTGGTTTTCAGATTGCAGCAAAATTTACATCATGATACTGTTTTTATTGTTGATGAAGCCTCCATGATTTCCAATACAGGCGGTTTAAGTGATGGAAGTATGTTTGGTAACGGAAGCTTGTTGGATGATTTGATTGAATATGTAACAAGTGGCAATAACTGTAAACTGATTTTTATAGGTGATACAGCCCAACTTCCTCCAGTGGGGCTGGATATAAGTCCGGCATTGGATATAGAATACCTGAAAGCATGCTTTCACTTTTCTATTGATTCATTTGAGCTGACCGAGGTTGTTCGCCAAAGTGAAAACTCTGGTATACTTGCAAATGCAACCGCCCTCCGTAATCAGATTAAAACTGAAAAAGGCGGCAAGCCACATTTTAATTTAAGCACATTTAAGGATATTATACGTATTGAAGGTAGTGAACTGGAAGATGCATTGAATAAGGCATACGATGAATACGGAGCAGAAAGTGTAATGGTGATTTGCCGCTCAAACAAGAGAGCCAATATCTTTAATCAGCAGATACGTGTACGTATACGCTGGCAGGAGAATGAGTTGTCATCAGGTGATTATATGATGGTAGTAAAGAATAATTATTTCTGGCTGCCGGAAGAGTCGAAAGCCGGCTTTATTGCCAATGGTGATATTATACAAGTTTTGCGTACAGGCAATATTCAGGAGATGCATGGTTTCCGATTTGCCGATGTACGAATAAGAATGATTGATTATCCGGATGAGCCGGAACAGGAAGTTCGTTTGCTGCTGGACACTATTATGAGTGAATCTCCGGCCTTATCACAAGCTGATAATAAAAAACTGTATGAAGCGGTATCTCTTGACTATGCAGATATAGCGGATAGGCATTTACGGTTAAAAAAGATTAAGGAGGATGGCTTTTTTAATGCTTTACAAGTAAAGTTTGCTTATGCTGTTACCTGTCATAAAGCTCAGGGTGGGCAATGGCCTTGTGTTTTTGTAGAACAGGGATACTTAACAGATGAGATGATAAACATAGAATATTTACGCTGGCTGTATACAGCGGTTTCGAGAGCCACTCAGAAATTGTATCTGGTAAATTTTAATAAGGAGTTTTTTTAACTACGAATAACGAATGGTAAGGAATAGAGAATATCGTGCGTGGAATCTCACTAATAATCTTCATCAATATAACCGAAAGTATATTGAAATTTAGGCATATCCATGATAGTTCCATCCCTGTCTTTGGCTTTTATTTTATCGAAAAATATTTTAGAGGTTCGATCACACTTGTCTAAAACCTGTTGCATATTATTGCTTAACACAGGGCCTGTGATTTTTTCTGAATAGAAAATTCCTTTTATGGTAACCGATATTTGAAATTCAATTACAGCTGAATCTATTATATTTCCGTATTGGTCAATACCAATAAGCCGGTAATTAACATTATCAAACTGAGTTTTTACAAGATGTCCTTTTTTTTGGACTTTGATGGTTCCGTTG
>JAHEYA010000514.1 GCA_023251855.1 Bacteroidota bacterium | reverse complement strand
TAGTGCAGTCTGTTTTCCATGACTTTCGGAACCTGCACCTAAATTATAATTTGGAAGTGGAATATTTAATTCTTCAAAAAACAGTTGTGACATCATTGAATCATAATGTTGTCCGGTATGCACGATTATCTCTTTAATATCATCTTTAAATTTAGTTTTAATGGCTCTGCTGAAAGCTGCTGCTTTAATGATTTGTGGACGAGCACCTATGACAGTTAATAGTTTAATCATTAGTTCATTTAATGCAGCTTAACGAAAAAAAGGAAAGAATATTTTCTAATCAATCGCCATTTCGGGTATATCACCTTCAATAATCAGATGGCCTTGTGTTGAATTTTTAATTTGTTCCACACTTATTCCCGGAGCCCTCTCCAATAAAAGAAATCCTTGAGGTGTTACATCTAAAACCGCAAGTTCAGTTACAATTTTTTTAACACAGGAAACTCCTGTTAATGGCAAGGAACATTGGGTTAATAGTTTTGATTCACCTTCTTTATTCACGTGTTGCATAGCAACAATAATATTTTTTGCGGATGCAACCAAATCCATTGCACCACCCATGCCTTTTACCATTTTCCCGGGAATTTTCCAGTTGGCTATATCTCCATTTTCTGAAACTTCCATTGCACCGAGTATCGTCAGGTCAACTTTGCGAGCGCGAATCATTCCGAAACTCATAGCCGAATCAAAAAAAGCAGACCCGTCAACAGTAGTGATGGTTTGCTTTCCGGCATTTATTAAATCAGGATTTTCTTCCCCTTCAAATGGAAATGGCCCCATTCCTAAAAGCCCATTTTCTGATTGCAAAACAACACTCATGTTTTTGGGAATGTAGTTGGCTACTAAAGTTGGAATGCCAATTCCTAAATTCACATAGTACCCTTCTTTTATTTCTTTTGCGATACGTTTCGCTATTCCTGTTTTGTCTAACATACCAATTTGAGAATTTGAAAATGTGCCAATTTGAAAATGCTGGAACACCCCATCAATACTAACATTTAATTTTTATCGTATAAACAATTTCATTGTCAAATCATCAAATAAACACATTATCAAATTATCTTTTTCCTTACTGTTCGCTGTTCAATGCGTTTTTCATAATTGACCCCTTGAAAAATACGGTGTACATATATTCCCGGAACATGTATATGATCCGGATTTAATTCTCCTGCAGGTACTAATTCTTCAACCTCTGCAATGGTCGTCTTTCCTGCCATTGCCATCATTGGATTAAAATTACGGGCCGTTTCTTTAAAAATTAAATTGCCATGTGTATCTCCTTTTGCTGCTTTCACGAGTGCGAAATCTGCATCAAAAGCGTATTCCATTAAAAATTCCTTTTCTGCTCCATCTACCATAAATTTTCTAACTTCTTTTCCAATGGCCACTTCAGTGCCAACTCCAGCGGGGGTATATATAACGGGCATTCCGTATCCTGTCGCAAGGCAACGTGTTGCTAATGTTCCCTGCGGAATTAATTCTACTTCTAATTCACCACTTAATAGCTGACGTTCAAACTCTGCATTTTCACCAACATAAGAAGAAATCATTTTTTTTACCTGATGTTTTTTTAACATCAAACCAATTCCGAAATCATCTACACCAGCATTGTTTGCTATACATGTTAAACCTTTCACACCTTTTTTTACCAGTGCCTCAATACAGTTTTCCGGAATGCCGCATAAACCAAAGCCCCCAAGCATAAGGGTCATGTTGTCCTTGATATCTTTAATTGCCTCATCGGCATTTGAAACAGTCTTATTCATACATCTACAAATTACATATCATCTCCACCGCCTGAATTGTCAATACCTTTTTCTAATGCAGTATTATATTTACTACAATCCATTTCAACATTAATTTTTTTGTTGGGTCTTTCAAAATCACTTTGAGATATTTTAATTGTTTTATCTGCATAAACCTTTTGCATGTACTTAGCCCAAATAGGAAGTGCCATACTAGCTCCTTGTCCCATTTCAGTACGATCAAAATGAACAGCACGGTCTTCACCGCCAACCCAACAACCGGAAACCAAATCAGGTGTTATGCCCATGAACCAACCATCAGAATTATTTTGGGTAGTGCCTGTTTTACCTGCAATGGGCATCATCAATTTATAACGGTAACGCAAACGGATACCGGTACCAATTTGTACTACACCTTTCATTAATTGTAACATCACATATGCTTTTTCTTCGTTCAAAACTTCTTCTGTGCGAGGTGAAAAATTTGCTAAAACATTTCCATTTTTATCTTCGATACGTGTAACAAAAGTAGGTTCTGTCCAAGTGCCTTTGTTCGTAAAAGTAGCATTAGCTCCAACCATCTCAAATACTGATATTTCGGGTGTTCCCAAACAAATTGAAGGTACTGCTTCAATCGGACTAACTACACCCATGCGTTTTGCAAGATCAACAACGGCTTGTGGACCAAATTGTTTGATAAGATATGCCGAAATATAATTTATTGAATGTGCCAAAGCTTGTTGAAGAGTTAACATTTTGCCTGCTAATTTTTCTTCTCCTCCTGCATTTTCAGGGCAATACAATGGTTGTCCTGCAGGCATATCAATACATGTTTTAACGTTTGGTAAACGATAACATGGGGAATAGCCCTCCTGAATAGCAAGTGCATAAATGAAAGATTTAAATGTGGAGCCTACCTGGCGTGAATGCCCAATCTGAACATGGTCATATTGAAAAAATTTATGTGAGATTCCACCCACCCACGCTTTGATATAACCTGTTTGCGGTTCCATCGACATAAATCCCGATTGTAAAAATCCTTTGTAATATCGGATAGAATCCCAAGGTGACATCACCGTATCTTTATCTCCATGCCATGTGAAAACAGTCATTGCAACTGGTGTTTTAAAGTTTTTTTCAATTGCGGCATCATTCATTCCTGCTTTTTTAAGAGCATGGTAACGATCAGAACGTGTCATTCCATTATCCATAATGGATTTAATCTCTTCTTTGGTAACATTCCATGCGAAAGGAGCATTTCTTTTTTGTTTACATTCTAAAAAGAAAGAGGCTTGCAATTCCTTTAAATGCTCTGTTACTGCCTCTTCAGCATAACGTTGCATTCGTGAATCAATGGTTGTATATATTTTTAATCCATCACGATAGATATCATATTTTGTTCCATCAGGTTTAGGATTTTCTGCGCACCATTTTTTCATGAACACATCTCGCAAATACTCTCGGAAATAGGAGGCCAAACCAACATTATGATCTTCTGGATGAAAATTTAATTTGAGCGGAAGTTTTTGTAATGAATCACATTGTTTGGTAGTTAGATAACCATATTTTTCCATTTGCTGCAGCACTGTGTTTCTTCTTCCCTTTGAACGTTCTGCAAAACGATTTGGATTGAACATGGATGGATTTTTTGCCATTCCTACCAGCATTGCAGCTTGTTCAACATGTAAGGAGTCCGGTGTAGTTGAAAAATAAATTTGAGCAGCTGATTTAATTCCAACAGCATTGTTTACGAAGTCAAATTTATTGAGATAAAGAGAGATAATTTCTTCTTTGGTGTACTCCCGCTCTAATTTCACAGCAATAATCCATTCTTTTATTTTTCTGGCAACCAATTTTAAACCATGCAATTCTTCACGTGGAAACAATAATTTTGCTAATTGTTGGGTGATGGTACTTCCTCCTCCACTGCTTGAACTGCGATGAATAGCTCCATATATTGCTCTACCCAATGCTCTTACATCGACTCCCGAATGTTGAAAAAATCGGGCATCTTCTGTAGCAATGAGCGCATTAATCACATTTGGTGAAATGTTTTTAAACTTAACATTGGTGCGGTTTTCAGCATAATATTTACCAAGTACTTTATTGTTACAAGAATAAATTTCGGTTGCTAAATTAGTTTTCGGATTCTGTAAGGCCTCTGTATCGGGCAAATTCGAGCCTTTACTAATATTTAAAACAAATAAAAATAAAGCAATAACAGGTAATGAAAAAAGCACCCAAAAAAACAGAGCATATTTCCAGTAATTTTTTTTCTTCGGTTTTTCTGAATCCATTTTGGTTTTCTTATTCTGCTTTTGCAATTCGTAATCCAATATCCATAATCAAAGGGATAGTATCCATGCGCATTGCGTGCTGTATCTCAAATGTGTATTTACCAATCACCGGAAAACGCACATTCCTTTTAAATGGAATTTGGTTATCATAAATGTCACCTAATCCACTTCCGAGCCACTTTCCATTTTCATTTGCCAAAACACACTCCAGTGTATCATTCGACATTTTTCCATTGGGAAATGTTGTTTTTATAAACAAAAATAAATTGCTGTATGGATAACCCTCCGAGTTACGAACATTGATAAAAAAATTGGTTGGTGCTTTAATGTTTGAAATATTAACATCAAATTTAATACTGTTTTTATTAGCCCACCCAATCTCTGGAATAGCCCTGTTTTGCTCGAAAATACGCGAGTTATCACATGAAGTAAAAAATAAAACGCAAAATAAAATTAGTGGAAATAAAAATAATTTGGGTTGCATTCTATTCATAAATTCAAACATCTGTTTTTTCTCTTTTTTTATTCTATATCCTAAAGTGCCTGTGGTGGCTTGTTCCCGCCACTTGGTCGTGGTGGACGGTTGTTTGGCCTATTGGTATTTGGTCGGTTTCTATTATTGTTGTTATTATTCTTGTTTGGCTTAGGCTGATTCGGATTTGAATTTGGTTTGTTTGTATTGGCTCCACCTCCACCTCCGCCACCGGGCTTTCTATTATTCCGGTTTTTTTGTTTTGGTTTTTTTGTTTTATCGAAACGTGTTAAACTATCCTGTCCAACAACATTTTCATAATCCGGTTTTTTCTCAAC
>JAHEYA010000246.1 GCA_023251855.1 Bacteroidota bacterium | reverse complement strand
ATTGCACCTACTGGTGCTTCAAGTGTTTCACTAAATTTTTCTTCTTTCAATACTGAAGCAAACTTCGATTCTCTTTGGATCTATAATGGTCCAACTACCGCATCACCATTGATTGGTGTGTATACAGGAACAAACAGTCCCGGAACCGTTTCATCAACCGGCCCTGCATTGACTATCCATTATGAATCAGATGCAAGCACTCAAACAAGTGGCTGGCAAGCGATCTGGAGTTGCGCTGTTGACAATGTTGATCCAACTACTCAAATTACAGTTCCTACAAATTGGGTAACACAAAATTTCTCAACTACCTTTACAGATACTGATAATTCAGGTGGTTCAGGTATCGACAAAAGTTTTTATCAGGTTTCTGATTTCAATGGAACTGAATGGAGAGCAAATAATACCAGAGGGTTTTTTAATGATAATTTTGATTCAGTTATTCATCCCGATTGGACCACTGCAACCGGTACATGGGCTATAAATACTGGTTATTTAGAGCAAACGGATCAGGCAAATTCAAATACAAATATCTATGCTCCACTCACTCAAAATTTATCAAATGTTTATTTATACAACTGGATTGGAAAAATAAATGGTACAGGAACCAACAGGCGCGCAGGTTTTCATTTCTTTTGTGATAGTGCTGCAAAAACCAATAGAGGCAACTCTTATTTCGTTTGGTTCAGAGTTGATCAAAGTTCTTTAGAAATCTACAAAGTAGTTAACAATAGCTTCGGAACAGCTGTTTATTCTACCCCTATAACCATCAATGCAAATGTGTGGTACGATTATAAAGTTTTTTACAACCGTATTTCCGGAAAAATGTCGGTATATATGAATGATGCTTTAATAGGCAGTTGGACAGATACTTCTCCGTATTCAAATGGTAATTATATTTCATTTAGAAGTGGTAATTGTGATTTTATGGTCAATGATTTAAGAGTATATCGTTCACGATTAGCATCTTCAACAGTTACTGTTGGTGCAGCTCCCACAAATGATGTGCGTTATCAAAATCCAAATCCTGCCACTCCTTCTTGTAAAATTGGATCAATTACCAAAGATGTTGTTGGAAATTTATCCACTGTTGTTGCAAAAAATGTCGATATCGATTGGTCAATACCAACAGCCTTTTCAGTAAAAGACGGCACATCAGCTGATATTGATACCACAAATTCTTTATCACAACTTTCGGCTAACTGGACAACAAGTACTGATCCTAATTCGGGTCTTGTAAAATATTCGTATGCCATCGGAACTACGCCAGGAGACTCAAACACAGTGAACTGGACAAATAATGGCTTAACAACTTCTGCAACCAAAACAGGATTATCATTAATACCAAATCAAAATTATTATTTTAGTATACGTGCCATCGATAGTGCAGGATTAGTAACATTATTTTCAAGTGACGGACAACTATTTCCTTTAGCAGCTGGCATAGATGAATTAACAAATTCAGGTTTGTATGTATATCCAAATCCTTTTACAAATACTACAAACATCAGATATCGAATCATAGCAAATTCAACTGCAACAATAAGTTTAACGGATGTATTAGGAAAAGAAATTAATTTATTAAATAGTTACCAAACAGCCGGAACGTATGAGTTAACAATCAGTGCAGCTGATCTGCAACTTGCAAAAGGAATGTATTTTGTGAAATTGAAAACGGATTCCATCGAAAAAATTGTGAAGATCAGTGTTAATTAAAAAATAAAAAAATCATCTGCCTAAACTTCGGCAAATTTCAAATATCCACATATAAAACTCTTTATGAAAAAAATCATCATCCTCTCCACCCTTGCATTAACAGTTATTTTCGCTTTTAAATATAAAGATTCAGCTACCGAGATTCTACCCAATAATATTGTTGTGAATGGAAAGTTATTCACCTCTATTTTTCAGCAACAAGCAGCCGAATATAAAGCACTTTGTATTCAATCATACAACCTCGCTCGTTTGCAACTCGATCAGGAATTAAAAAAAACTACCATCCGCCCAAGAGCAATTATTACTGATATTGATGAAACCATTCTTGATAACAGTTCTTTTGCTATACATGAAGCATTACTCGGAAAAACGTATTCACCTGATGCATGGCACGAATGGACAAACCGCTCTGAATGTGATACGCTTTCTGGTTCTGTATCTTTTTTAAAATATGCATCAGCTAAAGGAATTGTTGTGTATTATATCAGTAACCGTGATGATCAGGAAAGAGCAGGCACGTTGGCAAATCTAAAAAAGTTTGATTTTCCCTACTCCGATGATGCACATTTGCTTTTAAAGGAAACAGGTTCAAGCAAAGAGAGCCGCAGGCAGAAGGTTGCCGCTAAGTATGATATTGTTGTATTACTAGGTGATAACCTTGCCGACTTTTGTGCCGATTTTGATAAAAAATCTACAACCGAACGGTTAGAGGCTACATTAAAGCTTTCTAAAGAATTTGGAAAAAAATTTATTGTGCTACCCAATGCCAATTATGGTGATTGGGAAAGTGCCTTATTTAAGTATGATTACAAGCTATCTTCCGCGCAAAAAGATTCTGTTATTAAAGGCGCATTGAAACATTATTAATTCAAAATGATTTTTTCTTTTGACTTTTTAACTTTTAACTTTTTCTTTGCCAACTGCCTATTGCCTATTGCCTTTCTTCCATTTTACCTTTTGACTTTTTTCTCTTTTGACTTTTCAACTTTAAATATTTTACTTTTTTCTTTTGCCAACTGCCCACTGCCAACTGCCTTTCTTCCATTTTGACTTTTGACTTTTTTCTCTTTTGACTTTTTATTTTTGCCTTTCTTTCTTTTGACTTTTCAACTTTAAATATTTTACTTTTTTCTTTTGCCAACTGCCCACTGCCAACTGCCTATTGCCTTTCTTCCTTTTGACTTTTTAACTTTAAACTTTTAACTTTAAACTTTTAACTTTTTTTTTGCCTTTTGCCTTATCTTTGCATTCCATTAAATTAAAAAAATACAATGTTTGATAATTTAAATTCCAAACTCGAACGTGCCTTTAAACTATTAAAAGGTCAGGGAAAAATTACAGAAATAAACGTTTCTGAAACTATTAAGGAAATCCGTAAAGCCTTATTAGATGCCGATGTTAACTATAAAGTAGCCAAACAATTTACGGATACTGTTAAAGAAAAAGCATTAGGACAAAATGTACTTACAGCTATTTCACCCGGACAATTAATGGTGAAAATTACCCAGCAGGAACTTACTGCATTAATGGGTGGCGAAACTGCTGAAATTAAATTAACAGGCAGTCCAACCGTAATATTGATGAGTGGTTTGCAAGGTTCAGGTAAAACTACTTTCTCCGGTAAACTGGCAAATTATCTGAAAACAAAACGTAGCAAAAAACCATTATTGGTTGCTTGTGATATTTATCGTCCTGCTGCAATCAAGCAACTACAGGTATTAGGCGAACAAATAGGTGTTGACGTATATGCTGATCCTGAAAATAAAGATGCTGTTTCCATTGCAAAAAAAGCAATTGAATTTGCAAAAGACAATGGCAATACCGTTGTAATTATAGATACAGCAGGTCGTTTGGCGATTGATGAAGTGATGATGAAAGAGATTGCTGCCGTTAAAAATGCAGTGAATCCTCATGAAATATTATTTGTGGTGGATGCAATGACAGGTCAGGATGCAGTAAACACAGCAAAAGCATTTAATGATACTCTTAATTTTGATGGAGTTGTATTAACTAAGTTGGATGGTGATACCCGCGGTGGTGCTGCTCTTTCGATAAAATCAGTTGTAAACAAACCAATAAAATTTGTTGGTACAGGTGAGAAGATGGAAGCGATGGATGTATTTCATCCTAGCCGTATGGCTGATCGTATCTTAGGAATGGGTGATGTAGTAACGCTTGTGGAACGTGCGGAAGAACAATTTGATGCAGAAGAAGCTAGAAAGCTTCAAAAGAAAATTGCAAAAAATCAATTCAGTTTCAACGATTTTTTAAGCCAGCTTCAACAAATTAAAAAAATGGGCAATATCAAAGATCTGGTTGGAATGATTCCGGGTGTGGGTAAAGCCGTGAAGAACATGGATATTGATGAGAATGCCTTTGTAGGTATTGAATCCATTATTTCTTCAATGACTCCATCTGAACGTGAAAATCCTGAATTATTAAATGGTAAACGTAGAGATCGTATTGCCAAAGGAAGTGGCAGAAGTACTCAGGAAGTAAATCGTTTGGTGAAACAGTTTGAAGATACCCGTAAAATGATGAAGATGATGAACAATAAGCAGGATATGGCTAAGCTGATGAGTCAAATGAAAAATATGCAAGACCGGTAATGAAATAGAGAAATGGAGAATTGAAGAATTAGAGAATTAAAAAAATTTAAATTCTAAATCCCGAATCCTTAATCCTTAATCCTAAATTAATAAATCTCTTTTTGTTAATGACTAAAATACTTGATGGTAAATTAATTTCACAGCAAATTCAGGATGAATTACTTCTTGAAGTGAATGTCATAAAAGCAAATGGTGACAAAATACCACATTTAGCAGCTATTTTGGTGGGTAATGATGGTGCTAGTGAAACTTACGTTACTGCCAAAGTAAAAGCCTGTGAAAAAGTAGGATTCACTTCCACCTTAGTTCGTTTAACCGAAAACACCACTGAACTAGAGCTTTTAAAAAAAATTACTGAATTAAATTCAGATAAAAATATTGATGGATACATCGTTCAGCTCCCACTACCAAAGCATATCAACGAACATAAAATTGTGGAAGCTATTGCTCCTGAAAAAGATGTGGATGGTTTTCATCCTCAAAATGTAGGTAGAATGGCATTGAATTTACCAACCTACCTGCCTGCAACACCT
>JAHEYA010000245.1 GCA_023251855.1 Bacteroidota bacterium | reverse complement strand
ATGAGTTTCGAGATTTTTAAAATCCATACTATCTTTTTGTTGATTTTCATTTCCAATAGAATTGATGTAATAAACCATTAAAATCAATACACTGGAAAGAAGCAATAATGATCCATACTTCAATTGTGCATTAGAGGATTTTAAAATTCCAAGAATTACTAATATGAATGTAGTAATAGACAATGCAACTAAGCCCGTTAGCGATTCCATGATCATTAAAAAAATCACTAACCATAGTATTATTAATGACCACATTATTTTAGCAGGAGTGCTGGATAATTCAGAAGCCTCTGCATTCTCTGGGATAGTTTGATTTGATCCCAACAAAAACCCGAAGCGATTTCCACGAACAAAATAAGCTGAAATAAAAACCGCTACACAAATAAGCAAAGCAAAACGGATATGTGATATAAAAATAGAAATGTCGCGGATATCATTTACAGGGCGGTGAATTACGCCAATTAAAATGAGTGAGCTAATAATGGTTGCGGTAATAACTGCTGCAACAAATAATTGTAAAATAATATCAATTAATTTTTGGGAAAGTGGCTTTGATGTAGAAATAATAAGAGGCAATACAAATAGAGGAGCTTTGATACGAATATCCTTGAAACCATAAGCCAGGTCATCAGAATAAATGAGTCCAATAAAATGTAAAAGAAGTAAAGAACTTACTATCAGTGCAGTTTTATTTTTGTAGAAAGCGTAAAATTTATTTCTGACATTTCCTTCCAATAGCCAGTTACAAGCCAATATTATTTGCGAAAGGCTCATCAAAAATTTTGACATTGGCATTCCTGCAACTAAAATAATTAAGGCAAAAATATAGATATACCGATGAAACCGCTCAGGGAACGCAGGAAACAATGACCTCATAAAAACATTAATTGTTATTTTTTTAGGTGGGAAACGCAACTATTGTACATAAATTGTGCAGGTCTAAATTTTATTAATTTCAAGATGTATAATTGAAAAAATCTGGAACTTGCAATCTGAAAACTATTTATTAGTTCTCTATCTCACTTTTAGCCTTTTTCAAGCCTTTCTGCTTGTCTTTTTCTACCTTATAAAAAGGTTTATCTGACTTTACAATTGTAGTTAATATCTTATTGTATTTTTCGGGATCATCTAAAATGCTGACTGCTTCTTTGAGTTCAATATCATCCTTTAAAGTAGCTTCCAAACGGCCTTTTTGAAAATAATAACGAGAGGCAATGTCTTCTTCCAAAAATTGTTTTATTTCTGCTTTATGAGTCACTAAGTCGTCTTTTTTATTGTGCTTCACTTTGATTTTTAAGGCTTCAATATCTTCTTTCAAAGCATCTAAGGCCTTATCATCTTTAGCATTTTCCTTTAATTCATCAAGAGTTTTTTCAGTTTTGGTAGTATAATCGTAATCTTTTCCAGTAAGAAAAGCCACAAAATCGTCATATTCAGCATCAGTCAATTTAAAATTCTTAGCAGGTTCAATAGTGGCGTGTGCAATTCGGTATTTTGTTGCATAATTGAATATCAGATTTTTGGTTGCTAAACTACCAAGTATCGGACTGTATTTTTGAGGTTCTAACACCAAATCAGGTGCAACTCCACCACCATCATATACAATACGACCATTTTTGGTTTTGAATGCAGATATTAAAGAATCCGGCACTTTGGTAACACTTCCATCTTCAGCCCGGTGCGAATAATCCAATGCTTGGATACAACGACCACTTGGTGTATAATATTTTGCAACAGTAACTTTTAGCTGGGCATTATAGCTCAATGGACGGGTTTGTTGAACCAAACCCTTACCATAAGAACGTTGACCAATAACCACACCTCTGTCAAGATCCTGCAAAGCACCAGAAACGATCTCAGAAGCAGAGGCTGATCCACGATCGATCAATATGGCAATCGGTATTTTCAGATCAACAGGGCTATTCAGCGCTTTATGGGTTTTATCCCAATCTTTCACTTTTCCACGGGTACTAACAATATCAGTTCCTTTCTCTTCAAAAAGGTTAACAATATCTACAGCCTCTTTAAGCAATCCACCGGGGTTTCCACGCAAATCAAGTACAATTGATTTTAATTCAGGTTTCTTTTTTAATTCCAAAAGAGCTTCTTTTACTTCATTAGCAGCATTTTCAGTAAATCCTGTTAGTTTAATATAACCTATGTCTGACCCCACCATACCTGAATAGGAAACACTTTTTATTTTAATTTCTTCCCGATTTATTGATTTTTCAATCGGTTTTTTTTCTCCTTCACGTTCTATCAATAACTTAATAACACTACTCGGCTGACCTTTCAAAAATTTGCTGATATCCTCTGTTTTTTTTCCTTTAGCATCAACATCATTAATTTTTAAAATTCGATCTCCTGCTCTCAGATCTGCTTTTTGCGCAGGAAATCCTTCATACGGCTCTGAGATCATCACATAATCGCCATCCTGACGGATAAGTGCACCAATTCCGCCATACTGGCCGGTGGTCATGTAGCGATAATCTTCGATTTCGGATTCAGGAATAAAATTAGTGTATGGATCCAATGACTCCAACATATCATCAATCCCCTTTTTCATCAAATCACCCGGATTTGTTTCGTCTACATAATAAATATTAAGCTCGCGAAACAAAGTAGCAAAAATATCGAGGTTTTTAGATACCTCAAAATAGCTGTCAACAAAACTATAAGACACTATTGCATACCCCCCTAAAAGAGCAACAATAATAAAAAACTTAAATTTTTTTATGAACCGTTTCATATGTTCTGAGTTTCGTACCTATACAAATTTACAAATGATTTAACGATTTAATGCAGGATTAATTGGGTGATTTGCTGATTTTAGTTTTTTTAACGTTTCGATTCTCTAAACTAAGGAACAGGGTCACGTCCGCTCCCACCCCATGGATGGCACGACAAAAACCGTTTAGCAGTTAAATAACTTCCTTTAAAAAAACCATGTTTCTTTAATGCTTCAACACCATATTGAGAACAGGATGGTTCATATCTGCAAGATACACCAAGCAAAGGAGAAATAGTATGTTGATACACTTTTAGGAGTCCAATTATCAAATAACTAAAAAATGAAGATAGAGGTTTCAAATGTAGGTTATGAATTAATTGTTGAACTTAAACGTTTCAATGAAACAATTATTTTTTCTTCCATTTCCTTATATCCGACTATAGTTTTGGGGGTGTATATAAACATTAATAAAACCTTTTTATTTTTCAGATCGACATAAAATTTATCTTTATTTTTTCTGTATGCCTCTCTGATAATACGTTTTAGTCGGTTCCGGTCAACTGCTTTTTTAAATGATCTTTTGGGAACAGTTATTACAATTTGGGCAGGAACACTACCTTCAACTGTTTCCAGCCAAATGATTTTAAAAAAATTGGTGTTGAGAGATTTACCGGTTTTTACTAACTTTTCAATTGCTATTTTACCGGATAACCGTTCAGCTTTGGTAAATGTTTGCATTCGATTTAGGAAATTTACTTTTTCAACTTCGCTTTTTCATCTTTGGCCCAATTCAAATTTCCATTTGCAAGCCTGTTCTGAGGATTAATTTTAAGCGCTTTTTCACAAGCTTCAATACCTTTGTCCCATTGTTTTAACTGATTATAAGCAGCAGCCATATTGCTATAAGCTTCAACATAATCAGGTTTGAGCACTAATGCTTTATTGCAGGCTTCAATACTTTTTTGATATTCACCTTGCTGATAATATGTTAAACTTAGATCCAGTAGGTTTGCAGCTGTAGGAGCAGTGTTTGCAGCAGTTTCGGCTTTTGAAATTTTATCACGCTGATTAATTGCATCTGCTAAATTATTTTTTGCCAATTGAAAATCAGGTTTAATATCTATTGCTTTTTGACAGGCCGCAATTGCTTTATCATAGTGTTTCAACAAGGTATAGGCCGAACCCATGTTGTTATAACAATCAGCATAGTCAGGTTTTAACTTCACTGCTTCTAAGCCAGTCTCAATACATTTTTCATATTTCCCGGCTTGGTAATATGTCAAACTTAATTTGAAATATTTTTCAGCAGAAGGATCTTTTCTTACTTCCTCTTCTTGTATCTCAATTTTTCCTTTTCGGTTTTTACTGGCCTCCAAATACTGCATTGTTTCAGCGTTATTGGGCTGTATTTGCAAAGTTCCTTCTGCAAGTTTTTGTAATTTTTCCCATTCACCGGTATCATTATATGCTTTCATCAATAAGTTACGAGCACTAATATGTGCCGGAGAAAGATCTATACATTTTTCTAACATCGGTATTGCTTCAGCATAACGAAGCTGTCCACTTAAAAAACTCCCATAAAAAAACCATGTATCGGGGTAACCGCCACCATACTGAGTAGCACTTTTAAAATAAGTTTCAGCTGCTACTTTATCGCCGGTTGCATTTTTTAATACACCCATATTTATATGCAAGGAACTATAATATGGCCACATGCGTATTGCTTTTGTAAAACATTTTTCCGCCTCCACATAATCACCCTTACCCATTCTACTTAGGCCGTAATTCATTAACCCACGGGCATTTCTAGGGCTTTTAACGGTTACATCACGCCATAAACTTTCTTCAGTATTCCAAACTATGTTACGTTGACGCGTTCCAAGTGAATACCCTAAAAGTAGCACCAATATTAAAAATCCAATTATTACTTCATAACTTACTGAAGAATTCTCAATACGATTTAGCCGAACAAATTTCATCAATAATAAACCTACAGTCCAGGTTACACTGATAACTAATCCAACATAAGGAAAAAATATACGATGATCATTCAAAACTTCTGCAAAAGGAATCACACTGGAAGAAGGGATAAGCGCTAAAAAAAACCATAAAATACCATAGCTAATTGGACGTAAACGTTGA
>JAHEYA010000244.1 GCA_023251855.1 Bacteroidota bacterium | reverse complement strand
GTATCAGCTATTGCTGGAAGTGTTGTCATTGCAACGGCATTTAAACCAACTATCAGCAAAGAATTAGAAATCGGTTCAGCAATACCAAACCCTGATTATAAAATGCTAAATGTAGATGGAAAAGAAGTTTCCTTAGAAGAAGTAAAAAGCGAAAATGGTTTGTTGGTGATCTTTTCCTGCAATACGTGCCCGTATGTGAAATTAAGCGAATCACGAATAAAAGAAATGGCCAGTCTTGCAAAAAGCAATAAGATTGGTGTGATCATAGTTAACTCAAATGAAGCACAACGTACTGATGTGGATTCTCCTGAAGAGATGAAAAAATATGCATCAACTCATGATTATGATTTTAGTTATGTAATTGACAAAAACTCTAAATTAGCTGATGCTTTCGGAGCAACCCGTACACCACATATTTTTTTATTTGATAAAAAAGGATTGGCATACAGAGGTGCAATCGATGATAATGTAAGAGATGCGAAAGAAGCAAAAGAACACTTTTTAAAAGATGCCTTACTAGCAGTAGGTAAAGGACAATCAGTAAAAACAAATTCAACAAAATCAGTTGGTTGTGGTATTAAAAGGTTGGATTGAGTTCTGCGGTAACTGTTTAGTTAGCGGTAATAATGTGACGACACAAATGTCAAACTATGGAATTAGATAAGAACAAAATATGGGTGATAATTATTTTCGTTATCGGGACACTGATAATGTGTCTCATATTTTATCTTCTACCAAAAATGACAAGACAATCATTAATGCCTTTACTTTATTTGGGATATTCTTTTCGCTTTTTGGACCTGCAGTTGCATAAATGCAAATTCAAAATATAAAACAAAATAAGCAAACAAACATAGCAACACCCTGTTCAGTAAAGGCAAACGGCAAATACCTTGTACCACCTCTTTGGTTTGAGATGCTAAAATTGCACCTCAAAGTTTCCCATTCTGTTTTGGATAACTCAAACATAAAATCAGGGGGAAACCTTTTAATCTTCGCCCTGACCGCTCTTTTTAAGTATTTCGTTTCTGTTTCATACAATTCGGCAAGGTCAAAATTTAACATTATCTTCTGTCCTCTTATTTCATAAATTTTTGTTTCAATTTTTTGTAGCTGCATGTCTTAGATTGATTGTAATCAGGCAGTTTATTTGCCTTTAATTGCCGATATTTTCCCAATCACTTCCCAATACAAAAACGGCCAAAAATGTTTGATAGCAGGTCCTTTGAAGAAATTTCACCTGTGATAGTTCCTAAATAATGCAATGCTTGCCGGATGTCCATTGCCAAAAAATCACCGGTAACATTCGTGTTAAGCCCCTCAAGTATTTTTATTAATGAAGTATTGGTGTGTTGCAATGCCTCTATATGTCGGGCATTGGTAACAATAGTTTCGGTGATATTTACAGTGCGGTTATCAAACAAATTAACCAGCTGTTTTTTAAATTCCTCAATATTGGTACGTTCTTTTGCAGAAATAAAAAGCAAATCAGGAAAGCCCTTAAACTCTTGTTTTACATACTCAAAATCTTCTTTGTCAATTTTATTGGCAACCAAAACCAATTGAGAATTGTGTAAATGCGGCTGGAGTTCTTCAACAATTAATTTTAATTCAGTAGAAGTTATCTCATGTGCATCAAATAAATAAATAGCAATAGAAGATAATTTTATTTGTTCGAATGTTTTTTCAACACCAATGGTTTCAATAATATCAGTAGTTTTACGAATTCCGGCTGTATCAATGATACGAAATAGTATTCCATCAATATTCAATTCGTCTTCTATCACATCACGTGTGGTGCCGGGTATTTCAGAAACAATGGCTCTCTCCTCTTCCAACAAAACATTTAATAATGTTGATTTTCCTGCATTCGGTTTCCCAACAATGGCAACAGGTATACCATTTTTAATAACATTGCCTACTTCAAACGAATCGATCAATCGCTGAACAATTCGCTGAATACTTGAGACTAAATTTTTCAGATCAGTTCGGTCGGCAAACTCAACATCCTCTTCACTAAAATCAAGTTCTAATTCAACAAGTGAAGCAAAATCGATCAGGTTTTGTCTCAATAATTTTATTTTATTTGAAAACCCTCCTCTCATTTGCTGCATTGCCACCTGATGAGAAGAAGCCGAATTGGAGGCTATCAGATCAGCAACTGCCTCAGCTTGCGAAAGGTCTAATTTTCCATTCAAAAAGGCACGTGAGGTAAATTCACCATGATTGGCCAATCTGGCACCATGCTTAATAAATAAATGAATGATCTGTTGTTGAATAAATTTTGAACCATGACAAGATATTTCAACAACATTTTCACCTGTATAAGAATTAGGCGCCTTAAAAAGGCTCACCAATACTTCATCAATAATTAAATCATTATTGCGTATCACACCAAAATGAATGGTATGGGATGCTTCATTTTTTAACTCCTTTTTTTTAAGGCTTTTAGTTCCGAAAACTTTATCGCAAATGGCAATGGCGCTTTCACCGGAAAGCCGAATTACTCCTATTGCTCCAATACCTTGTGGTGTAGCTAGTGCTACAATTGTGTCTTTATTTAATAACGAAGTATTCAAAGGGTTGTTTTAGTTTGATATTTAGCTTTTCTTATAAAAGGTGTTCTAAATTTTTGAAGGATAATAATACAAAAAAACTGAAACATAAAAATTCTAAAAGCATGAAAGTTATTAAAAATTAATAAAACACTTTGCAATACCTCACATAAAACTATACTTTAGCCAACGCAAAAAAAATGCAAAGAATTTAAATATCGTTAAATAAAAAATTCAACATATATGAGCGTATTAGTAAATAAACAATCAAGAATAATTGTTCAAGGTTTTACCGGAACCGAAGGAACATTTCATTCCGGGCAAATGATCGAGTATGGAACAAACGTGGTAGGTGGTGTTACACCAGGTAAAGGTGGTTCGTTACATTTGGAACGTCCTGTATATAATACGGTGAAAGATGCTGTAGATAAATCCGGTGCTGATGTTTCTATTATTTTCGTTCCACCAGCCTTTGCTGCTGATGCCATTATGGAAGCTGCCGAAGCTGGAATTAAAGTAATAATTTGTATCACAGAAGGTATCCCTATTAAAGATATGATTGCTGTTAAAGAATATTTAAAAGACAAAGACAGCCGGTTAATCGGGCCAAACTGCCCGGGTGTTATTTCAGCAGATGAAGCCAAAGTAGGCATTATGCCGGGCTTTGTTTTCAAAAAAGGAAATGTGGGGATTGTTTCCAAATCCGGAACATTAACTTATGAAGCATCTGATCAGGTTGTAAAAGCAGGTCAGGGAATTACTTCTGCCATTGGCATTGGTGGCGATCCCATAATTGGAACAAGCACAAAAGATGCTGTTGAATTATTAATGAATGATACTGCAACTCATGGAATCATTATGATTGGTGAAATTGGTGGAAACCTTGAAGCCGATGCTGCTCGCTGGATTAAAAAAGATGGTAATCGTAAACCTGTAGTTGGTTTTATTGCCGGTGAAACAGCTCCAAAAGGTCGCACCATGGGACATGCAGGTGCAATTGTTGGTGGTGCTGATGATACCGCTGAAGCTAAAAAAAAAATCCTAAAATCTTGTGGGATCATTGTTGTTGATTCTCCTGCCGATATTGGTAAAGCAATGGCAAAAGCATTGGCAAAAGAAGCCCGTAAAGCAAGCCCTCACCATCATACAAACAGAGTCGATTAAAAATTTGAATTTCTGATTTCATTCAAAATGATACATGAATATGAAACTACTACAAGGTAAAACTGCACTGATTACTGGCGCTTCAAGAGGTATCGGACGAGACATCGCATTAAAATTTGCCGAACAAGGCGCTAATGTTGCTTTCACCTATTTATCGTCTGTTGAAAAAGGACAAGCTCTTGAAAAAGAGTTGGAAGCATTTGGAATAAAAGCAAAAGGTTATCGTTCAGATGCTGCTGATTTTAAAGCTGCTGAAGATCTTGTAAATACTGTAATCACAGATTTCGGTACTGTTGATGTTCTTGTAAATAATGCAGGCATTACACGTGATACCTTACTTATGAGAATGAGTGAACAACAATGGGATGAAGTAATGAATGCTAATTTAAAATCAGTATTCAATTTAACAAAAGCCATTACAAAGCCTATGCTTAAGCAACGCAAAGGTTCTATCATTAATATGAGTTCGGTAGTTGGTGTGAAAGGTAATGCCGGACAATCCAATTATGCTGCTTCAAAAGCTGGTATCATCGGTTTTACAAAATCAATTGCATTGGAGTTAGGTTCTCGCAATATCCGCAGTAATGCTATTGCTCCTGGGTTTATTGAAACAGAAATGACAGATGCACTTGACCCAAAAGTAGTAGCCGGTTGGAGAGAAGCAATTCCATTGAAACGTGGTGGAACTGTTGCTGATGTTGCAAATGCAACTGTATTCCTTGCCTCGGATATGAGCGCGTATATTACCGGACAAGTACTTAATGTTTGTGGCGGTATGCTCACTTAGCCATACAAATAACATAATTCAACGAATAACGAATTTTCTCGAATAACGAATGAGTAATTGTTATGAATAATTTAAAAAGAGATGATTTATTATTTCCTGAATTAAGCTTTCAAATTGTTGGTTGCGCATTTGAGGTCCATAATGAGTTGGGGTTTGGATTTAAGGAAAGTATTTATCAAAAAGCCCTTGCCTTAGCCCTTAAAGGGAAAAAAATTTCCTATGTTGAACAAGTTTATTATCAGGTGAAATTTAAAGAAGAGGTTCTCGCTAGACGCTATTTTGATTTTGTAATTGAAGATAAAATAGTTGTTGAAATTAAAAAGGACGACAAATTTTCAAAAGCTAATATTAATCAAGCAATTGACTATTT
>JAHEYA010000243.1 GCA_023251855.1 Bacteroidota bacterium | reverse complement strand
ACCCGAATGGCGGGCATACCGGGTGCTGCAAGCTGTCCCACTTTTATATCTATTCCATCTACAGTTCCGGTTATTGGAGAAACAATCTTGGTCATGTTTAGCTGTTGCTGAAGCATGCTCATCTTTTTCTCCATACTTTCCTTGTTTGTTTTTGCCTGAATATATTGCACTTCGGTACCTATTTTTTGATCCCATAATTTTTTTTGTTTTTCATACATCTGATTTACCATATCAGAATTCACTTGAAGGTCGGCAATGCTCTGATAAATAACACGAGCATCTGTTTCTGCAAGTACATCTCCTTTGTTAACTTCATTGCCGACACTTACATTTATTTTTGTAATAGTTCCAGGCATTTCGGTACTAACAGCAACATTTTCTTCTGCATCCACTCTGCCAACGATATCAATATAATTTTTAAATATCTCTGGTTTTAAAGTTATAGTGGATACAACTACTCCCTTTGCTGTGGTATCTTGAACTTCATTTAAAGAAGCTTCCAATAGTGCTATTTTCGATTTTAATTCAGACTCTTGTTTTTTTAAACTTTCAAGTTCTGTTTTTTTATCTGTTCCCGAATGACATGCTATCATTAGTAATGTAAGACTGGGTATTAATAATTCTTTTTTCATAATTAATTAATTTTTTTAATTTTTTCCTTGTGTCTAAGCGCTTTTGCGATAAATTTTTATTTTAAATTTCCATTCGCTTTATCAAAATCAATTTTAGCTACTAATGCATCAAACAAAGCACTGTAATAGTTAGTCTGTGATTCTTTCAAAGCTGTTTCAGCTGTTATCATTTCAATATTAGAACCAACACCTTGTTCATATTTTAATTTCGACAAACGAAATACTTCCTCTGCAACTGTTATATTTTTTTTCTGATTTTCAAGTGATACAGATGCATTTTGCAGCATCGTCAGTGAGGAAGTCAGCTCTAAATCAATTGATTTTTTAATGAACTCCATATTGTTTTCTGCTTTTTGCAATGCAAGTTTTGCTTGCTGATTTTTTGCATTGCGCTGTAAGCCTGTAAAAATGGGCATTGTAACTTTTCCTCCTATTAATGCAATTGGATACCAGGGTGTATTAGGAGTGAAAATGTCGAATTTTGTACGATACGCATTACCGCTTAAGCTACCATAAGCAAAGGCATTTGGAAGATAGGAGAAGCGATTTCGTTTTAGATCAAGTTCCGCAAGTTTAAATTGTGTTTCAAATAAATTGTATTCAACGCGTTTTGCATAATCGAATTTATCAGCAGAAACATTCTTGCTTACATCAAATTTTACATCTGTTAATTTATCAGCCAGAGTAAGGGATGAGTTAATATCCATACCCATTTGGTGTTTTAATAAATAAGTCCCAAGTTTTAATAAACGCTGCACTTTTTCTTGCTCTATCAACAAATTATTATAAGTTACTGTTAACCTGTCAACATCAATTTTTTCCACAAAACCGTTGTCATACAACGCTTTTGTATCATCCATTGCTTTTTTTATGCGAGCAATATTTGCATCCATTAATTTAATTCGTTCTTCATTTATCAATACGGTATAATAGGCTTTGCTAACTGTTACGGCTGTTTCGATTTGTGTGCGTTGTCCGGATTTTGTTGAAAGCTCAACATAGACTTTTGATGCTTTTAATCCTAAAAAATAATCACCGCTAAAAATTAATTGACTTGCATCCAAACCTGCAGAAGCTTGATATTGTGTGCCAAACTTCACAGCAGCAAAGGTTCCTGGAGGGCCTTTAAAAAATTCAGCTGGGATCAATGATGTTGGAATCTGCAAAAAATCTTTTACATCAAAGCTGGAGTTGATTTGTGGAAGCCCCATTCCCATTACTTCATTTACTTTTTGTTTAGCCATGTCTTCATCAATCATGGCATTTTTTATATCATGTTGATTTTTTAATGCAAAATCAATTGCCTGCTGAATAGAAAAAGAGTAGGTCTCGCCTTCTTTTGTTTGTGCAAAAGAGTTGGTAAGAGCCAATCCTAATCCAATTATTAATAGTGTTTTTTTCATCTAATTATTTGCTTAATTATTTTCGTTATTCTTTTGTCTAGATACCTGATACTACTGCCACTGCCTACTGCTACTGCCACTGCCTACTGCTACTGCCTACTGCCTACTGCCTACTGCTACTGCCTACTGCTACTGCCTACTGCTACTGCCTACTGCCTACTGCCTACTGCTACTGCCTACTGCTACTGCCTACTGCTACTGCCCACTGCTACTGCTACTGCTTACTACGAACTACTAACAACTAACTACCAACTACTAACTATTCCTCCTCCACCAATTGCTTATGTTTATTAATTAATTTATGTCCTTTTAATGTACAAATACCATGTAAAAAATGATCAAGTAACGCCAATTGTACATCCATAATTTTAAATTTATCAGGAGGAAAAACTTGCGGATTAAATCCCATTTCCACTTCTTGCATTCTTAATTTCGCAACAATTTTGGTGTTGATATCAAATCTAACCAAACCCTCTGTGATTCCTCGTTTAACTGAATCTTCCACCATTCGCTCAATACATTCTTCTTTAAATTGTTTAAATAATTTCCAGGAGCTCGGATGATATTTTTGCATGTCATAAAACAAATTTGGATTCATCTGAGAGAACATAATACTCATGTGTTTCATGATCGCAAAAACCTCTTCGATCACATTTGCCGACCTTTCCGATATTTGCTTGATCTCAGCCTCATTGGCTTTCATGCGTTTAGTAAAAAGTGTTTCAACCACTTCATTTTTATCGGAATAAAATTGATAAATGGTTTTTTTTGACATCGCCAAATGTTTGGCAATATCATCCATAGTTATACTTTTGATGCCATATTTAAAAAATAGCTCTTCGGCACTTTTTAATATTCTTTCCTTTGTTTCCATTTTGTTGCATTTTAGTGGAGACAAAACTATGGAAACTTTTTTTATTTCCAAAGTTTCCGCCATTGTTTTTTTAGAAAAATAATATTATTTAGAATTGTTCTAAATACCTTTTTTAAGGTATTGTAGGATTTTTTTTTCATTCCTTTCTTTGTCGCCTTACTAAAACAAAATAATAACAATTATGAGCAATAAAAAACTAGTTTCATTAGCATTTATACTATTAGGTTCAAAAGTATTTTGCTTTTCTCAAATCCTTACCCGCGAAGATTCTTTGTCTGCTGGGGTTGTCGCCTCCGAAAAAGCTACCGTGCTCTCAGGTTATGGGCAAGCAAAGTATCAATATGATTTCAAGTATCAAACTGCAGTTGCTAATTTGGATAGAGCAGTATTATTTATCGGGCATAAATTTAACAGCAAAATAACTTTTCAGAACTGGAAATTGAAGATGCAAAAGTTGCAGGAGGTGATGCGGGCGGTGAAGTTGCATTTGAGCAATTGTTTTTAAAATTTAATTTGAATAAAGATATTTACCTCGTAACAGGACTTTTTACCCCGCGAATAGGGATTATTAATGAAAATCACTTGCCCACAACATTTAATGGTAATGATAGACCCTTTGTAGAAACTTTTTTAATTCCTGCTACTTGGCGGGAATTAGGAGTTTGTTTATACGGAAAATCAAATAAGATTACTGGCTTGAATTATTCCCTGGGCTTGGTTAATGGCTTGAATTCAGGTAGTTTCGAATATGGAACAGGGATAAGAGAAGGTAGGTTTGAAGGTAGAAATGCCTCTGCTTCCAACATTGCAATTACTGGGTCTCTATTATATTATATTAACCATTTTAGAATACAGGCATCAGGCTATTATGGCGGAAGTGCTGGATTAACAAAGCGTGAGGCCGATAGTTTGCAACTTTCTTATGGAGCTTTCGGGACTCCTGTGATGCTTACCGAGGCTGATATTCAATATAACCATAACGGTTTTGAATTTCGTGCATTGGCTACAATGGTGCAAATTTCTGAAGCCGATAAAATAAATCTTGCATATGCAAATAATACTCCAAACGAAATGATTGGTGCCTACGGAGAAATTGGCTATAATCTGTTACATTTGTTCAAAAAGGATACACAAAAAAATCTCACACTTTTTGGACGCTATGAATATTTGGATTTAAATTATAAGATACCTGAAAACGGAATCACAAACGATTTGCTAAAAAAGAGTTTCCTGATCGGTGGCTTAACCTATCAGCCTATTAAAGGGGTAACCGTAAAAGCAGATTATGTTTTTCGCACAACTGGCGAACCAAACCCTGCTCTGATTGTAAATCCTTTTCCACAAGCGCTTCCTTATTATAAAACAAATGGATTTTTTAATTTAGGTATTGGTTATAGTTTTTAAAAATGAATAGACGAAATTTCATAAGATCAGGCTGTACATTTTGCGCTGGCGCGATAGGAGCAGGTTTTATCGTTTCCACAATGTGTAGCTGTGCTTCTTTACCAATATATAAAGGAACTACCGAACAAAATAAAATAAGCATTCCTCTTTCTAATTTTAAAGACAGTAAAATTCTTATCGTGAGAAATAACCAAATGGAGTTCGATATTTTATTAGTTAAAAATTCAGAAACTGATGTAAATGCTTTACTGATGAAATGTTCTCATCAGGATAATCAATTGACTGCAACCAAAAACGGATTGTTTTGTTCTGCCCATGGTAGCTCTTTTGATTTGCAAGGAAATGTTACTAAAGAGCCGGCAATGAGCCCTCTCAGTAAATTTAGGACTGAAATAAATAATCAAATAATCACCGTATTTTTAAAATAATAAAACTTGAAAAACGTAAAATTATTTTTTTTAACTTTTTTGTTGATCTCAGTATTTAGCCAATGTAAAAAGGAGCCGGTACCAAACAGTACACAATCAACTACCATCACTCCATCAGAAATACTATCCGACTTTTCCATT
>JAHEYA010000242.1:3260-4895 GCA_023251855.1 Bacteroidota bacterium | reverse complement strand
ACGTTTGCGCTTATGTAATTGATTTCGAGTGGTTGTTCCTTTTTGCATGAAAAGAAAACGAAAAAAAATATTAATAAAGGGAGAGGAAAAAAATCTTGTTGCTTTCGCTTGATCATGATAAACCAAAATTAGGATTTATTATCCAATCCTAATGTCTACTCCTGATTAAAATAATCGAGTGATGACAGGTCAACCAAATGCACATCTTTATAATAATAATGCAAAATATCCTCGTATGAATATTTTAATTTTGACATCTGCATTGCACCTTCCTGACAAAGTCCGACCCCATGGCCATACCCTCTGCCCTTAAATAATATAGCATCACCCACTTTATCAATAGAAAAATAAGTGGATTTTAATTTAAAATCTGCACGAATTGTTTTGAGAGGAATTGTGAGATCCTGATCAGTAAAATTAATGACTCTACCTGAAGCTTGAGAGAAAAAAGTAGTTGCGGTATAATTTCTATTATCAAGTCCTGCAGTTTTATGTTTTAGTTGTAAATATTCATTCCAGTCTTCAAGTGAAATGGCGCGTTCCCAGCGAGCCTGCAGTTGTTTTTGACAATAAATATCCTTAACCGATTTTAAATAAGTGGTTGTCATTGCCCATACATCCTCTGAATTACAAGTTTCTCCGCCACAATTTGCATGAAATGCAGTGGTGATCAGATTCAGATTATTATCAACAACCACTAATCCTTTGGTAGTAAATACGGCTTTTAAAATATTATCTTCACTTGCCCTGTTGAAATACGCCTGACAGTGAACATCGTCACATACCTGAAACCCTTCTAAAATATGACGATTAATATGGGTTAATAAATAAGTACGGCATAAAATAGCCTGAAGTTTATAGTACTCCAAACTATTGCCTTTACCAGCTTCTGATCCAACAACTCCGGCAATATAATTTTCTAAATTAACTTTATTAATAAGCAGGAATTGCTTTTTGTCAGGTGTAAGTGTAATTTCAAGATCATCATCATACGTACGTACTTTTGTTTGAGGCAGTACAGATTTTATTTTAAAAGCCGAGTAAGATTGTTTTGCAACCATGTTAATTACTGAAAACTTTCCAAGGTCTCTTTCAAATGTTTTCAAACGGATTGAATCTCCTTCAATATTCATTTGAAAAATTCCGGATGGGTCACAATCCACCAATAGCCTACCATTTCCATAAATTGAATAAGTGCATCCTAATGGTGAAAAAATAAATGTGGTTATAACTTTGGAAGTAAATATTCGCACATCAACATAGTCAGCGTTTGCACGATGAAAAAAAATAAGAAGAAATAAAACTAGTATAAAACTCTTTTTTTTCATTTTGAAATTTTAACCAAGTCAGGCAATCTAAAAAAATTAGTTCAACTTAAATACTTAATCATCAAACCAGCTGTTTTTTTTGATGCCCCTGAACCTCCTAATTTTTCTATTAGTTCGGAATAGTTATTTATTATTTTAGTTCGATTCTCAGAATTTAATAATTTATTCAATTCATTTTTTAGATTGGTTTCATTCAATTCATTTTGTATTAATTCCTTTACAATTTCTTTATCCATTATTAAATTAACAAGCGAAATGAATTTGACTTTTACTAATTGTTTTGCAATTGCAAAAGAAATAGCTCCAC
>JAHEYA010000242.1:0-3250 GCA_023251855.1 Bacteroidota bacterium | reverse complement strand
TTTATAACAAACTACCTCAGGCACTTTAAATAAGGCTGTTTCAAGGGTAGCAGTTCCTGAAGTAACCAAAGCGCCAAAGGCCTTTTGCAACAATTGATAGGTTTGCCCAAACACAATTTCCACATTAGAATCCGCAATAAATTGCTGATAAAATTCTTTAGGTTGAGATGGAGCTCCGGCAATTACAAACTTATAGTTTGGATACTGTTTCTGCATGGAAAGCATTAATGGAAGCATCACACCTATCTCCTGCTTGCGACTACCTGGAAGTAGGGCAATGATAGGTTTATCGGCACTTACAGCGATTGAATTCGGCTGTGTGGAATAATTTTCTATTGCATCTAACAATGGATGACCAACAAAATCAACATCAACGTCATAACGTTTATAAAACTCTTTTTCAAAAGGAAGTATCACAAACATTCTATCTACAACACGTTTTATTTTATAAACACGGGATTGTTTCCATGCCCATATTTGAGGAGAGATATAATAGAACACTTTTATCCCAACTGATTTTGCAAATTCAGCGATCCGCAAATTAAAACCGGGATAATCAATCAATATCAATACATCCGGCTTATGATTAACAATATCTTTTTTGCAAAAAGCAATGTTCTTAAAAATTGTTCTTAGATTCATCAACACTTCAGTGAATCCCATAAAAGCAAGTTCATGATAATGTTTTACAAGGTGAGCTCCTTGCTCTTTCATCAAATCGCCACCCCAGCAACGAAATTGCGCATTCTCATCTAAGACCTTTAACTCCTTCATCAGGTTGGAGGTATGTAAATCACCGGAAGCTTCACCTGCAATTATGTAGTAGTTCATTAGTGGTTCAGGTGAAAAATTTTAAATAAACTATGAGGGCAGCCCACACAAATGTAGAAGCAATAACACCTTTGGCTCCGTTGAATTTTTCTTTATTTAGAAACAAATAAAAGATACCTAAATTCACTAAAACACATAGTGAAATGATTGGAGTATAAATATCACCGATCTTCATAAATTCTATATAACGATCAACAGACATGTATCTGTATTTGATCAAATAAAATAGTACAAATGCCCCACAAGGCGCTATTAAGCCTATAAAAAAACCAATCCAAGTTTTATCAAAATCAATATTTTTCATGTATTTAGTTTAAAGTTGGAAAGTTGGAAGTTGGAAAGTTGGCCTCCAATTCTATACTTCCTAAATTGAATATCTGTTCCGCTCCCCATGTCAATATTTAATATTTACGTTTATTTACTCCTAACTTTAAACTTTCCAACTTTAAACTAACTTTCTCACAGTTTCCATTTTTGAATTTCTTTGATTGCTTTGTGTGCTGTCATATCAAACTGAGTTGGCACCACAGAAACATAATTGTTTTCCAATGCCCAGACATCCGTATCATTCTGGCCTTTATAAAAATTCTCGAATTTTCCGGTAAGCCAATAGTACGGATGACCACCCGGATCATGACGTTCATCAAATTGTTCCACCCAATTTGCTTTTGCCTGACGACACACTTTTATTCCTTTTATTAACTCACTTTTTAATTTAGGAATGTTTACATTTAGACAAACACCTTTAGGCAATCCATTTTTCAAAACTTTTTGAGCAATCATCTTTACTATTTTTTTTGATGCTGTAAAATCCGCATCAATCGTATAATCTGATAATGAAAAACCTACTGAAGGAATATTTTCAATAGCTCCTTCAACTGCTGCTGACATAGTTCCGGAATAAATCACATTGATCGACATATTAGTACCATGATTAATACCTGAAACACATAGGTCGGGTTTACGGTCAACAATTTTATTGACTGCAAATTTTACGCAGTCAACAGGAGTACCGGTACAACTGTATTCACTTTTTACCCCATATATTTTTACTTTGTGAATTCGAAGTGTAGAATTTATCGTAATAGCATGTCCCATACCGGATTGAGCTTTATCAGGAGCAACAACAACAACATCACCAAGTGTTTTCATTACTTCAACCAATGCAGTTATTCCCGGAGCGGTTATGCCATCGTCATTGGTCACTAATATCAAGGGTTTTCGGTTCTTCATTGATACAATATTACTCATTATAAATTTGCTGAAAATGAATAGTTCTAAAATACATTCACAGTTAATTGTTGATAATTATTCAACCTATTAACAGATTAAATATCTTACCATCTGTAATCAAACAACCATTTTGTAATAATTCAAATACCTCTTCTCCTCTTTCTTTCTCATAGTTTTTTTCCGTTTTAATAATGTTTACAGAACTCATTGTATTTTCGTTCCATTGAGCAAATAGCTCTGAAGATGTTAGATCCATTGAGCTGTGTTCTTTTACACGCAAACCAACTAAAACGATTTTATCTTCCAAACAATTAAAAATATTTAGTGTTTTTGATTCACGATATTCAAGGAATTGTATTTTTTTCAATACTTTATCATATACCACATCACTAAATACAAGAATCAATTCTTCAGCTTTTGCAGGTTCTATTTGTTTCATCTTTTCCCAATCTTGTCCGGTTATTTGGGCTGAAGCTAAAAAATTGATGAATTCTTTTTCCAATGCTTGTAATTCATCGGATGAAAGACGCTTGTATTTGGGCGTTAAGCCTCCTTGTAGATTATTGTTATTCATAAATTTTTTGTTTTACTCAACAAAAATACTTTAATTCGTAATACTGATAACTAACATCTAATACCTAACACCCTATATGAACATCAATCACACAGTAACAGAACGTTTTTTAAAATATGTTAAAATTGATACGCAAAGCAATCCTGAATCACCAACTTGTCCTTCCACTGAAAAACAAAAAGACTTGGGAAAAGTTTTAGTTCAAGAGCTTTTAGAAATGGGTATTAAAGATGCGCACATGGACCAACATGGCTATATCTATGCGACTATACCTGCTACTTCAACAAAAAAAATTCCGGTGATCTGTTTTTGTTCTCACATGGATACCTCTCCTGATTGCTCCGGCAAAGGTGTAAACCCTCAGATTCAAAAAAATTATGACGGGAAAGATATTATTTTGATAAATGATAAAACTCAAATTATTAAAGTAAGTGAACATCCTTCTTTATTAAAACAAATCGGTAATCACATCATTACAACTGATGGTACCACTTTGCTTGGCGCAGATAACAAAGCAGGTGTTGCAGAAATAATGGATGCAGCCAATCATTTGATGAAGCATCCGGAAATTAAACATGGCATTATAAAAATTTTATTTACTCCTGATGAAGA
>JAHEYA010000241.1 GCA_023251855.1 Bacteroidota bacterium | reverse complement strand
TCTGCCTCGGCAATAGCGGCATCTATTAAATATTTTGCTTCCGGATTGTGTTTAATTTTTGCGGTCACGACAAAGAAGAATGTACAACTCAGATCTTAACAGTTAACTGAACTATAAAAGTACGTGGTGGTTGCAAATCAGCAGGGCGACCCATTACTTCACGATTTAATATATTATTTACAACAACTGCTAGTTTAGCTGTTTTGTTTAATTGATATGCAATTCTGTAATCGTAAATCACATCTCCGGTATTATGTTCCTGACGATATTTTTTCATTCCCGGAAATTGCTCACTTTCAAAAAGACCATCAACACTTTCCATAAAACTATTAGCTCTCACACTTAAACCGGTGCCCCAGTTTTTATATCCAAATTGCACATCAGCTTTTCCATTATGACGGTAACGGTATTTCAACAGATTATCAAAAGTAGTATTTCTTGAATAGGTGTTTACTGTATCTTTAGCCTGATCGTAATCAGTCTGACGAGGGTCAATATAGGTATATCCTAAAAGGGTAGTTATGTCAACCTGACCAATTTTTCCTTCACCTAAAACAGATACTTCAAATCCTTTTATTCGGGTATTACCAATATTTTGTGATTGAAAACCAAAACCCAAGTTATGATCCGTTATTGCTCCATAGTGTCCGAAAGTGAATTCCATCATATTTCTGTATTCGGTCCAAAAGTAAGAAAGGTCCAAAAAACCTTTCCACGAACCCAATTTAACACCTTGTTTGATGGCAATTTCAGAACTCCAGCCACTCTCAGGAGTTAGGGTTGTATTCGGATAAATATCCAATCCTCCGGCAGTAGTTTTTATATAACGTTCAGCAATAGTAGGGAATCGGAAACCTTGGCCGAATGAGGCTCTAAGAAATGTTACAGGAGTTAAGCGGTAATTTGCACCTAAACGAAGTACTGGTTTTACTTTGGATTGTTTTGCAATTGGCTTTGAAGGATCTAGAAACAAATTAATATTTTCTCTGGTTTCAATTGTATCTGTTTTATAATACTCGCCTCGTAATCCTAAGGATAGTGATAAGCGATCATATTTTTGATCGAACTGAGCAAATAAAGCAGCATTGGTGGTATAATGAGTTCCATAAATATCCCCTGAATGAACCTCACTGTAGTTAGAAACTAAACCGGTTGTCCAGGTTAGGTTGCAGGCATAATGTTTTTGATATTGGTACTCGGAATAGTATACTTCTGAATTAGACGATTGATTAGTTGAATTCAAATCTTCGGTTCTAAAAAAACGGTTTCTTAAAGAATGTCTTCCTCCACCTTTTGAAGTATAAGTAATATAAGGATCTATATTAACACGGTTGGCAACATAAGCTATAGTCGGGCCTTTTGTTGGATAATAGCCAGAATCGGGATTCGCCCAAATGGTAAACAAACTGCCTTTTGTATCCATGAAATTTACATTTACACCGGCAGTTAAACCTTCTATTTTTTTAAAACGATAACGCAAATTAGTATTGATACGATACCTCTGTTCATAATCTGCATAACGATAACCATCATTATTAAATATGCAGCCACCAACAACCAAATCAAGCTGTCCGAGTTTTTCAGCATGGTAAAAATTCAGTCCGCTATATGTTGGATTAGCGCCACCCCACCAGTTTACAAGCTCTTTGCGTTTTGGTTTGTCATATACCCCTCCTGAAACAATTATCTTTGTTTCGGGTTCATCCTTAGCATAACCTGTACGAAAATTTATAACTCCATTCATTGCCGAGGAACCAAACAAAGCAGAAGATGCTCCTTTTATTACTTCCACCTGTTCACAATTTTCAATTGGTAAAAACGACCATTTTGCATCACCCTGATGTGCAGTAAGCATAGGCATTTCGTCAACCATGATCAATACACGACTACCCGCTCCATAGCTAAAACCTGCGCCTCCGCGAATGTTTGCTTGTCCATCAATAACATTTACCCCCGGTACCTGATCAACAGCTTTGTCGATTGAAGTCACGGCTTTATTTTCGATCAATGAAGGTTTTAGAACTTCCATAGATACGGTAACATCACTAAGTTTTTGCTCGAACTTTCCTGCTGAAACTACAACAATATCAAGGGTTTTAGAATCAGGTTCCAATAAAACATTTTGTTTGATGGTATCGTTTTCTTTTACATCAATATTCTTAATTTGTGATTTATATCCTACAAATTTAAATTCAACTTTATGTTTTCCGGCAGGCATTTTAAAAAGGTAGGCACCAAAAATATCTGTAGCCGTGCCGGTAGCATTATCAACAACTACATTTGCACCTACAATCGTTTCTTTGGTCTTTGAGTCAGAAATTATTCCTTTTATAAATGCATTTTGAGCAAAAGACATTCCTATTAATTGAATGCAAAAAAATAGAGTAAGTGTTTTTTTCATAATCCGTTTTTTGAGATTGTTTTGTTTAAAAGCTTATGCAACTCCACAGGCTGCTGATGAAGTTTTGGTGTAGACATCAGAAGTTTGGAGACACGGTAAAATAGTTTAATTTTCAATACTAAAAATAGTTGTTCCTTAAATTTTTACTTTTGTTAAAAACAATAGCGCAATATACAAATTATTGCTTTTACTCAAAACATGCAAGAAAATTTAAAATATAAAATTGCACTTACACTTATTCCGAACGTTGGTGATATTTTAGCAAAACGCCTTGTTGCTTATTGTGGAGGTATAGAAGCTGTTTTCAGCGAAAAAAAATCAGCATTGGAAAAAATCCCAGGTATTGGAAGTGTCAATGTTAAAGATGTTATTAATCATTCTATTTTTGAACGTGTAGAAGAAGAAATTAAATTCATTAAAAAAAATAATATTACTCCCCTTTTTTATTTAGATGCGACCTATCCAAAACGATTATTACATTGTGAAGATAGTCCTGTACTGCTTTATTATAAGGGAAACACAAATCTTAATTCAGAAAAAATAATTAGTATTGTTGGTACCCGAGAAGCAACTGAATATGGAAAAAAATTATGTGAGGATTTAATTGCCGAACTTGCTCCTCACAATGTTGTTATTGTTAGTGGATTAGCTTATGGAATTGATATTTGCGCTCATAAAGCTGCACTTGATAATAAATTACAAACAGTTTGTGGATTAGCGCATGGCTTAGACAGAATTTATCCGGTAATACATAATTCTATTGCACAAAAAATGTTAGAAAATGGCGGTTGGCTCACTGATTTTATAAGTGATACAAAACCTAATCGTGAAAATTTTCCACGTAGAAATAGAATTGTTGCAGGTATTTCAGATGCTACAATTGTGATCGAATCAAAAAAAAAGGGAGGCTCACTTATTACTGCTGATATCGCTAACAGCTATAACCGGGATGTGTTTGCATTCCCGGGAAGAATTGACGATGTATGTTCAGAAGGTTGTAATAATCTGATTAAACAAAACAAAGCTGCGTTAATTCAGTCCGGTGCCGACCTGGTTTATATTTTAGGATGGGAGCAAACTAAAAATAGGAAGGCACCTAAACAAAAACAATTATTTATTGAACTAAGTACTGATGAAGAATTGGTAGTAAATGTGTTGAAAGAAAAAGAGTCGGTTACCATTGACGATTTATGTTTTGCTTGTAAACTACCTATGAGTAAGGTTTCTGCATTGTTGTTGACACTTGAATTTTCAGGAATTGTAAAATCGTTTCCCGGAAAAGCATATCGATTAAACTAATCTACTAATGATGTGTAAAATGTAAAATGGCAGATGTAAGATGGTTAAAAGCCAATCGCAAAGCCAAAACCTACATTTTCCATTTAACATCTTACATTTAACATAACACTAATTACGAATCTTTACTAATTTACGAATTGGTGCGGATTTCGTAAATTCGTATTAATTCATATTAATTCGTATTCGTAGATAAAATAAAAAATGTCTTACGCAGAATTCAAAAAAATAAAAGTACACTATAGTGATTCAGGCGAAGGCCGCGTAATTGTACTACTACACGGCTTTTTGGGATCAAATGAAATTTGGGCCGAATTCATAAAAACATTTTCAAAAAAATTTCGGGTAATTGCAATCGACCTTCCCGGGCATGGCGAAACTCCTGCTATCGGGTATTATCACAATATGGAACTTTTGGCACAAAGTGTAAAAGCGGTTCTTGATAAAATTGGTGTGTGGCGTTATGTGATTGTTGGCCATTCTATGGGAGGCTATGCCTCATTGGCGTTTGCGGAGTTGTTCCCCAATAATGTAAGTGGGTTATGCTTGTTTCATTCCACATCTTATCCCGACCCGAAGGAAAAGAAAAAAGACAGGGATCGGGTTATTCGTGTAGTAAAAAAAGAGCATAAATATTATGTTTCAGAAGTAGTAAACTCATTATTCGCTCCCGAAAATTTAGAAAAAAATAAAACTGAACTTGAAACCGCAAAACGTATTGCTACTGTGGTTAGTAAACAATCTATTATTAATAGTTTGGAGGGCATGAAAGATCGTAAAAACCGTGAACACATATTAAAATCTGCTGACTACCCGATTTTGTTTATTATCGGTAAAAAAGATAGTGTTATTCCGTATGAAACCATGTATCCTCAAATAGGATTGTGTAAATACCCAACCGTATTGATGCTCGAAGAAGCAGGCCACATGGGCTTTTATGAAGCAACTAAAGAAACTGTAAAGGAATTACGATTATTTGCCGGGCGTTGTTTCCGGAATCGTTTTTAATTCTAATTGCTTAGTAGAAACTGTTGAAATAGCAATGATCTGAATTTTACGTTCGATAGCTGCTGCAGGATTATAAATAGAGTTTTTAGTATCATAATAATCATCACTCACATTAGGCCGCACTTTTAATTCTCCTATCTGTTCATCCACATACGTGATACTTCCCTGATTGGGATTTGTATTATTAATGTAAGGCACAAACACACCATTTTCATATTCATTAAAATAGTT
>JAHEYA010000240.1 GCA_023251855.1 Bacteroidota bacterium | reverse complement strand
GTCTGCAAATCCATCTGTTGAAGTGTATATAACATCCCCTTTTTGTAAGGCAATTGTTTTTAAAGTAAAAGGCTCCAATTTTTCATTGTATTTGCCAACAGGCATTTTATCTGCTTTGTATTCAATAAGCTCACCATTTCGCACCAACCATAAAGGGATATTTGCTGCTGAAAAATGTAGAAGCATTTTATCAAAATCATAAACGCAAATATTACAATCCATACCATCTTTCGATTCTTCAATACTTCCTTCCGGATTTAGTGCCTGAATAATTTCTTTGCGTTGTGCATTTAAAATATCGTGAGGAAGGCGTATACCGCGCTCTACAATATTTTCATTAAGATAAGATATATTCAACATACTCATAAAAGCACCGGGCACCCCATGTCCGGTACAATCGGCTGTAACCATATAGAATGTATTTGTTCTTTTTCCATCAACAGGTAATCTCACTTTATTTGTTCCTAAATCCCAACCGGGTAAAAATGGTATGCTATGTGCCCAATAAAAATCACCACTTACAATATCTTTAGGTTTATATAAAATAAAATGTTCAGCAGGCAAATTATTTTTTATGTAGTCGCTGCTCGTAAGAAGCGCTGTTTGTATATGTTTTGCATACTTGATACTATCTGTGATCTCTTTATTTTTTTGCTCAACTAATTCTTTTTGTTGCGTGATGACATAATTTGATTTTTGCTTTTGTTTATATCCTCTGAAAATAAAAAGGGCAAGCAGTAAAACCAAAAACAAACCAGTACTTACCGCATACATAATAATTTTTTGTTTTTGTTTTTCCTTCGCTTCTACGGTATTTTTCTTTTCCTGCTCTGCTGCTGTTATTGCCTGTTTTTTTTCAAATTCAAAATTCATTTCTGATCTTACCGTTTTCTTTGTGTTCTCTTCATTAAAAATACTGTCTTTTGCAGCTATGTATTTTTTGTAATGCTCAAAGGCTTTGGCCGGTTGGTCCATTTTAGAATAAAGTTCACTCAGATACTTTTGAGCACCCTCAATTAAACCCAATGCATTTATTTTTGTTGAAAGCGCCAAAGCCTTCAGCTGATACTCTTCAGCTTGTTTATAATTCTTAGTTATGCCATAAATATTTCCAATGTTAGTCAACCAGGTTGCGGTTAGGTATTTATCATCAAGTTCTTCCGAAATTTTTAGGACTTTGAAATAATTTTCTAACGCTTTTGAGAAATTACCTTGATTTTGATAAATAATTCCAATGCTGCCAATATTTCGGGCAATTCCACTTGTATTTCCAAGCTCTTCATTTAATTTCAATGCCTTAAAAAAATAACCAAGGGCACTTTTATACAAGGAATCACCCTTTATTACATCCTTATTAGACATAGCTACATCAGCCTGTTGGCCATACGAAATTCCAATATTGCCAGTGTAAATAGCAATTTGATTTTTTTCTCCTGATTTCTCAACTATTTTTAATGCCTGAAAATAATAATCCAATGCTTTATTATAATCATGCTGCTCCTCATAAACATTCCCAATGTTGGCAAGATAAGGGGGCATTTCATTTTCATTTCCCAATTGATTCTTTATTTTCAGTGCTTTGAAAAAATAATCCAGAGCTTTCGGGTAATCACTTTTCTCAGCATAAACAACCCCAATATTGCTTAATGATCTGGATTTGAATTTTTGAACCAATAATTTAGAAAAAGGAATTTCAATCCCGTTTTTTATTTCAAAATAGTTTTCTAGTTGTTGCCAAATATCCAAAGCTTTGATTTCATAATCAATTGAAAGAAGATAATTACCTTTAAGATAATTAAACCAACCAAGTTGTTGGTAGGACTGCGCAATTCCTTTCTGAGCGACAAGCTGTCTGCTATCCTCCCCTGCTAAGTTTATGGATCCAGAATAAGACCCAATAATACTGTTAGCCAATTTAAGTGCATTCAAACTTAATGTAATGGAAGTATCAGGATTATAGAACCTAAGTTCCCAAGCAAGAATATTAAGCGTATTGATCTTTCCTGTGTCGGAAAGTTGAGAACCAGAAGAATGAAGATGGGAAAAAAGGGAATCAATTTTTTTATTCTGAGCAAAAGCAAAATGCGGAGATAAGTTCAACAAAATCAATAAGAGAAAAAATAATTTTATTTTTTTTGACATATTTATTTTATGCTTAAATCGAAAAACTCTTCTATGTTCCTAAAGATTTGCGTGAGGGATAGTAGCGGAAATCCTTTTTTCATTTTCTGAAAAAAGATTGCAGCGTATAGCCCGCCCCCGCATTTTCAGCGGGGACACGCCCAAAGTCTATAAAATTATTTTATTACTTCTTAATTGCTCGATCTCTGCTTTTGAATACCCTGCCAATAACAACTCCTGCACTGTATGCTGCCCAAGAATTGGAGCGGGTGTTTCAATTTCAAAATCAAAACTGCTGAATTTCAATGGCAGTGCAAACTGTGTTACTTCACCTTCATCGGAATTGTTATGAACCTTAACCATATTACGGGCTTTTACCTGTTCACCCGATAATGATTCTTTCAAAGAAAGCACCGGAGAAGCACAACAATCAACATCTTTAAGCTTATCCGTCCAGTAGTCACGGGTATTGCTTTTAAAAATAGCTGCTACTTCACTAAAAACTTTTTCGGCTTCTGTATCAGTTACCATGTGTTTAAAAACGAGATCATTCCTGGTGACCGCAGTACAAAAGCGTTCCCAGAATTTAAATTCCAATGCTCCAAGTGCCATAAATTTATTGTCGGAGGTTTCATAGATATTATAACAAGGTAAAGCACCTGTTAAAAAGCCTTGTTCACCATGGTTTACCATCGCTAAAGCAGTTGCAGTATGTGCTAATACTCCATCCATCATGGCTACATCAATATACTGACCCTCTCCTGTCATTTTTTGTTGAACAAGTGCTGCAAGTATTCCCATTGCTGCATTTAATGAGCCTCCAACTATATCTGCTATCTGAAAATTAGGAATTCCTTTGCCATCAAGTATTCCTGCATACGAACAATAATTAATATCATGCCCTGCTTTATCACGATATGGGCCCGTTTGGCCATAACCTGTAATGGAGCAATAAATTAATTTGGGATTATTTTTTTTAAGCGTATTGTAATCAATACCTAGTTTATTTACTATTCCCGGGCGAAAGCTTTCAATAATTACATCTGCATTTTCAGATAATTTACTGAATATTTTACGACCGTCTTCTTTCGTAAGATCAATTGCAACGGAGCGTTTGTTGCGGTTTATAGCATTAAAAAAAATAGAATTTTTATTTTGAAGTGGTGGAATAATCCGTGCATAATCTCCTACAGCAATTTCTTCAATTTTTACAACATCAGCTCCCATATCCGCTAAATGAAGCGTACACATTGGTCCGGGAAGAAGCCGTGTAAGATCCAAAATTTTTATTCCTGATAATGGTTTTTTTTTCAAAACTGAAATTTTAATTACTAGTTGAGCATCAGAAGGCTTGTACTGATTAAAAAAAACTTTTATATTTTTGATGAGCAAACTTCATTGTTCTATGCGTATTTGTATCGTCATAAGCTTTAATGAAATTATAGATCAGCATAATTTCATGTGAACCACTACTATAGTTTCTTAATTTACTTGTCAATAGATCATATGAATAACTTACCTGCAAATGGTCCATAATGGTAGCACCAACATGAAATGCGATCGCATCTCGTATACGCACGGAAACACCTGTAAATAGGAGTCCTTTGTAATGCATACGTAATGTGTAGTCGAGCATTAAAGGTGCTGCCTGAACATAATTGATAAAAATCGTATTTTCAAAAATATAATCTGCATTTTGTGAATAGTTATAACCCAATGAAGCATAGACTTGGCGGGCATATCGAACAAGTCCTTTTTTTATGGAATCACCTTTATAAAATTCTGCTTTGGATGCTAACAGGTGCAATGTACTAAACCCAAGATGAAAACGGTCGTTATATAAATAGATGCCTGCACTCGCATCCGGTACACCGGCAGCGTATGAAATGGTTTGGTCAATAGATGGATCTTGTGAATTATGTAAAAATAGTTTACTGCCTATCAGTGTATATTTAGTATAGTTCCCTGAAATACCTGTTGATAGCTCACAATCGGGGAAATGGATATGATATGCATAACTTGCTCCAAAATTAGTTTGTTGAGCAGGCCCTGTTTTATCATCCATTACATAAAGCCCTGCCCCCATTTTACCATTTAAAAACCTGCTATGCAAACTCACAGCCGATGTTTGAGGTGCGCCCTCATAACCAACCCATTGCATCCGGTAATCAATAATTGCATTCACAACTCCCTTTACACCTGCAACAGCAGGGTTAAGCATAAAAGAATTGTTTTTAAACTGTGTGTAATAGGGCAATTGTTGGGCATAAACCTTTATACCATTCGTAAAAAGAAGTGTGAAGAAAAGTGTTGATATGGAAATTGTTTTTTTCAATTAATTAAGAATTTTTTAAAACTCACCCATCGAATAGAACGCAGATGACGCAGATTCTTATGATAAGTATGATTTATATTTTTGTTAACCATAAAATATTGATTTAAATATCATTTATTTTATCCGTGTTTATCATATCCATCAGCGTTATCAGCGTTCTATATTGTTGTTGAGCGACCGAGTACTTACAAAATTTCAAATTGTTTTATTTTACAATAGTAACACAGCCATGAAAAACACCATTATTTTCACCCAGATCCATTATATAATAATACGTTGCAGCCGGCAATTGATCACCCAAATAGGATTTACCATCCCAGGTATTAGCATAACCATTTGCCCGATAAACTAATTTTCCGTTACGATTATAAATTTCAAGTGAATTTCTTGGGTATTTATAAATATTACCGATATACCATTTATCATTGCTGTCATCATCATTGGGAGTAAATGTATTATAAAATACTAAATCATCACTGGGTT
>JAHEYA010000239.1 GCA_023251855.1 Bacteroidota bacterium | reverse complement strand
CCTGATTGAGAAAAATCACTGCGGTATTAACAAAATTCAACTACTTGCTAACAAAGAGTCAAGAAGTTGATTGCTTTTATTCTTGTTTTTTTACCTCTTTGGAATTAACAGGAATACCCTATTTATAAGCCATCCAGCAATGTAGTAAGAGCCCCATCAGTAGTGGCTGCCATAGTAACTTGGATTTGCGATGTTGAACTTACTGTTAAATTCTGACTGTAACTAAACAGTGTTCCGCTACCATCCACAGCTATTGCCACAATCTTAACAGCCGAACCATCAGGTATAGAGCCCGATGCAACATTAAATACCTGCATTACCGTTTTTGTGGCAGGAAAATAAATAAAAATTGCAACGTTGGTTAAAATATCAGTTGATGAAGCAAATGTAAGCTGGTGATTGTTTGCGCTTCCACGTTTGAAATCACAATTTACCCAACCTAATTTTACAATAGAAGTTAAATATCCATTTGAACTGGTATTAAAAACCGGATTAAAATTGGTAGTAACACCAAGAGATGCCGGGTTGTCTGTCCAATCAACTGCATTGGTACCATTGAACCCATAAAATACTCTCATGTAATTTTTTGGAGCTGTATTTGGCATTAAAATAGCCCAAGAACAGCCTGGTAAAAGAGAGGCTTCTACACCATTTTTAAATGCTCTGATCCTAACTTCACCATCACTTTCTAAAATGGTATCAGAGGCTATAGTTGGCATCCTATAATAGATCATATCTTTTGGCGTATAGAGTTCAACTAATTTTACAGAAAAAGGAAGCCCTACGCTATCTCCGTTTGGCAGAACCAAACAGTGTCTGCTACCCCAAATGTTTGTACCCTGGTTCCCCACAATTGGTCCGTTGGAAGAATCAGAGGTGATAACAAATTCCTGCTCTGCCTGCTTTTTTGAGTCCAAATAATTATTGGGTGAGCTATAATTATTCAGCGATTTCTCTTGTATCCTGTCTTTTTTACAGGATGTATAAATTAACCCTACAGTAGCTACTGCTGCAAGGTATTTAAAAAAAGTTGTTGTTTTCATGGGTCTGTTTTTTAGATTAAATTTTTGTTCTATATACAAAGACGAAATAAAAAGAGGAATGGTTGGGTATATTTTAGAATTTATTTGTTTTGTTAAACTTAAATTACATAAGCACGGTTTAAGAATTAGTTGGTTCTATAGGCATCGCATCTTTTATCTCTGTTGTGACCACCACCTCCGCCACCTCTGCAACCGAATATATACAAAAGGCCTAATCTTAAATTGGTTTCCAAAAATTTGGCGTTATATCTGTATTCTAGGTATGGCCGCAAACAGCTGTTTGTGGAAATCCCAATTCCTCCTTCCAAATTCCAATTATTTTGTTGGGCGCCTTTTAATGAGGATTTTTCATAACTTATCCAATCATTATAAGCACCATGAGCAACAGCATAAATATTAAATCTTTCGAAGCGTAAAAATTTATATTCTAAAGCAAGCCCTGCATAATACTCATTCACTTTATTAAAGGCGAAATAATAGGCAAACTGAGGAACAATACTTATGGTATTATTTGGAAAAAAATTAACCCTTGCCCCCGCACCAATACTTTCAGTTTGAAAATTATACTGCACATCAGCACCAATCCCAATATTTTGAGATTTGCTCAAAAGGCTTATAAATAAAACGAAGGGCAGTATAATAAATTTTATTTCTTTTTTATTTCTCTGTAATTTATTCATACCGGAGATAAATTTGCGCCCATTTCAAAGGTAACCACCAATTGGCTACTATTTTTCGATATCACATATTATGCCTTTCTTCAATCAGGAAAGAACATTGTGTGCAGAATGTATTTACAAAGTAAAAATACAAAAATTATTATAGATTTAATGGTGGGCTTAGGTGAAGTCTGTTTAAGACGAGACAACCTGTTAATCTCTAACACATCTAACTGATAAGCCGCTTGCTTCACTACCATCGTCTCTTCCCAAGTCGTCAAAGTTGGCGCCAAGGGTTCGACCCCAGGCCTTGTTCTTTTTATTAGATGGTGTTGAGCTCCAGAAACAACCATTATTGCCAATATATAGAAAAGGACCTACACTATAACGGTAACCTCCCGGCAGTCCTGAAAAACCAGTTGCATTACTTGCTTGTTTATTTTGTTTCCAACCACTTTTCGCTTTAATTTTTGCCCCGGATCCGTATCCTCCCAAGTTATCAACGAGCTGTGTCCATTCATCATCTGATGGAACGTGAAAGCCTGCCGGTGCTAATCCGCGAGAGTCATTAACAGCATACCAGTTATATAATTTTCCATACTTAGCACTATTTTCAGAGTTGTTTTCATAATAACACCATGCTCCTGTTGCAAGTTTTGACCATTCTGCAGGGTTTTTTACTTCCGGTATGGAATCCCCGTTGCGGTAGGTGCTAATGTTTAAGTTTTCAGACATCCAAATCTGAGTTTTAATTTTTACCACTTTAAAAATCTGTCTGTCCTGATCAGTTGCTGTTTCGGTAGATGTAAATAGTATTAACGCAACTAGTGTAACCATAAATAATGCTCCGATTTTAATCTTTTTCATTTTATCCCTGTTTTTATATTGTTTGATTATTTAACAATGCGAAACGCACAAACATGCCAAAGAGAGGATTGGCAATAGTTTGCTTCCTTCCTTTGGCAGTTAAGTGCGAACTTCCACCCAATTATCGCTTTTCCTCTTAATCTGTTTTGATAATAAATTGAAGACAAATTGAACTATTTATGAGGAGATAATTTTTGTTTTTTCGAAATATTATAAACACTTGAAAGTTAATAATGTGATTTGTTTTACGATCTCTGAATAGGAAAATCCGCTAATATTAAGCATCTTCGCGATAGGCAACGAATTTGTAAGATGAATAAAAAAACAGGCTTAATTTTTCTTTTCTTTTTTATTTTATTTGCAGCCGAAGCGCAGGTATTTACTATAAAAGGTAAAGTGCTTGATGCCAAAACTCATGAACCATTAGCATTTGTGAATATTATTGCATCTGGCGAAACTCAAGGAGTTTCTGCTGATATTGATGGGGCTTTTTTTATTTCTTCTCCTAAAAAAATATCAATACTAATTTTTAGTTATGTAGGGTATGAGCAGCTCACCTATCCGATCACAGATTCTTCAAATCAAATTAATAATCTCAAAATTTTTTTAAAAAACAAATCCATTGAATTACACGAAGTTATTATTGTTGCCGGTGAAAATCCTGCAAACAGTATCATAAAATTAGTAACAGCTAACCGAGATAAAAACAATCCGGGAAAAATGAGATCATTCTCCTACACTTCTTACAATAAATTTGTTGCCGCAGGGTTTGTTGATAGTGCTTTCAAAAAAGATTCTTCCATTCGTCAGACTCAAAAATCGGTTTCGCAACTCAAAACTGAAAAGGGGGACAAGGAGGCAGTTGATTTTTTAACCAAACAACATATCCTTTTGATTGAATCCGTTACACATCGAAATTTTATTCAACCAAACAGAAACCATGAAACAGTTGTTGCATCAAGGGTATCGGGATTTAAAACTCCCGCAATGACGCTTATTGCAACTCAGCTACAATCCTTTTCATTTTATAATGACCTGATCACCATTTCTGATAAAAGCTATTTGAATCCAATAAGCAATGGAAGTATTCGCAACTATTCTTTTTTAATTGAAGACACCCGCTATTATGGGAATGATACCGTATTTATTATTTCGTTTAAATCCCGCAAAGGAAAAAATTTTGATGCTCTTAAAGGCGTTTTGTACATTAATACCAATGGTTACGCATTGCAAAATGTTATTGCAGAACCGGAAGAAGCGCAGGGAACCCGAATAAAAATTCAACAGAAATATGAATTTATTGACAACAAACAATGGTTTCCGGTACAGTTAAATTCCGATATTACTTTCGGCTCCGTGACGCTTAATAGCCTCAGTATAATGGGTGTTAGCAGAAGTTATATAAAAGATATTGTACTTGCCCCTAGCCTGAATAAAAAGGAATTTAATCGTTTTGAAGTAGAAGTTGCTGATGATGCGGGCAATAAGAATGAAGTTTTCTGGAACAAATACAGGGCGGACAGCCTTACATCAAAGGATAAAAAAACCTACCATGTAATGGATAGTGTTGGAGAAGTGGAACATTGGGATTTTAAATTACAAGTACTGAATACACTTGCAACAGGAAAAGTCCCTGTTAAAATCATTGATTTCGATCTTAACAGATTGCTTGATATCAACCGTTATGAAGGTTTTCGGTTAGGGTCAGGATTTCACACTAATGATAAAGTTTCCCGCTTTTTTTCTGTTGGTGGTTATGCCGCTTATGGATTTAAAGATAAGGCTGTGAAGTACGGGTATGATGCCACAATTACTGTCCACCGCATTTCAGAAACCAAACTAAATGCAGCCTATAGCAATGATTTAATTGAATCCGGGGGTGTTTCTTTTTTTGATGATGCAAAACCTTTGTCCACTGAGGCTTACCGGAATTATTTTGTAAACACAATGGATCAAGTAATAAAAAAGGAAGTTTCGCTAAGTTTCAGAATGCTTCAATATTTTAAAATAAACCTATTCCTTAACCAGCAAACCCGCTTCGTTAAAAACGATTACCGATATGGCGTTTCTGAAAATGATGTGACCTTATTGTTCGATAAATTCAACTTTACAGAAACCGGTATGGGGTTTCGTTACGCATTTAGAGAAAAATTCATGAAAATTGGGGAGCATCAAATTTCATTGGGCAGCAATTATCCAATTGTGTGGGGACAAATAACGAAAGGTGTTTCAGGGTTTTTAGATGGCAACTTTGAATATATAAAATATGATTTTAAAATTGAAAAATCATTCAATATTAAAAACCTTGGTAAACCCTCCTTTCAAATTCTGTGTGGCTATATTGCAGGCAATCTCCCATATACTAGTCTATATGCTGGAA
>JAHEYA010000238.1 GCA_023251855.1 Bacteroidota bacterium | reverse complement strand
AACTGCTTATTGCCAACTGCTTATTGCCAACTGCTTATTGCCAACTGCTTATTGCCAACTGCTTATTGCCAACTGCTTATTGCCAACTGCTTATTGCCAACTGCTTATTGCCAACTGCTTATTGCCAACTGCTTACTGCCAACTGCCAACTTATTTATTCTTCTCCAAAATACTCGACATAATTATTTTCGGTTTCGCAAAGCTTTATGCAGTGTAAATGACAATCCAATCCCTCTATATGCGGTTTTAACTCATTCCAAATGGCAATAGCTACATTTTCTGTAGAAGGCATCAATCCTTTCAAAAAATCCACGTCCAAATTTAAATTTTTGTGATCTAATTTATCAGTGATATGTGTTCTGATAATGAGGCTTAATTCTTTTAAATTAACTGAAAAACCGGTATTAGGATTTACCTTTCCTTTAACTGTTACATACAAATTATAGTTATGCCCATGCCAGTTCGGATTGGCACATTTACCAAATACTTCATTGTTTTGTTTCTCGCTCCAATTGGGGTTATATAATTTATGAGCGGCATTAAAATGCTCTCTTCTTGTAATGTAAATCATGCTACAAATATACTAGGAATTGTTTAAGCTCGTTAGGATTTAATATGAACTCATTTTCGATTTTTATGAAGGTTTAAATCATTTGTATATTTGTCAATTGTAGTAAAAAATTTTTTATGAAAATATTAATTGTAGTTGCTACCCGTTTTGAGATAAAACCTTTGCTAAGTCAACTTGAAATATGTAGCAATGTTGACAATAGATTTATCAACTGTAGATATAAAAACTTAGAAGTTGATGTATTGATTGCCGGAATAGGAATGGTTTCTACAGCTTATTATACCGGAAAAACACTAAGCAACAAGTATGATTTCGCTTTAAACACAGGTATTTGCGGAAGTTTTAATAAATATATTGAAATTGGTGCCGTTGTAAATATTGTACAAGATTACTTTGCAGATATGGGAGCAGAAGATGGAGAACAGTATTTATCAATAAAAGAGATCGGTTTAGAAGGTGAGATAGAAATGCTGAATGAAACTCATATACAAAACAATGTGTTATTTGAAATCCCGCAAGTTTGTGGAATTACTGTAAACACGGCTCATGGCAATGAAAAAAGTATTGAAAAAGTGTTTCAAAAATTTCATCCGAATACAGAAAGTATGGAAGGTGCTGCATTTATGTTTGTTTGTCAGCAGGAAGGAATCCCTTATGCACAGGTACGCGCAGTATCAAATTACATGGAACGAAGAAATAAATTAGCATGGAATATTCCATTAGCAATTGAAAATTCTAATAAAAAAGTATTAGAAATATTAAATTCTTTCGAATGATTTTGTAAAAACAATGGCAACAAATTACCAACAACAAACTACAAACCAGCCATTAACCTTGGGTTTCAGCCCTTGTCCTAACGATTGTTTTATTTTTGATGCCCTCATTCACAATAAAATTGATACTGAAGGTCTTGAATTTAAAGTGGTGATGGTAGATGTTGAAACACTTAATCAAAAGGCATTTCGTGCTGAACTGGATATAACTAAATTAAGTTATCATGCGTATGCTCATCTTACAAAGCAGTATCAATTACTAAATGCCGGTAGTGCTTTAGGAGATAATTGTGGGCCCTTATTGATTGCTAAAAGCAATAAAATCTCAAATCTCAAATCTCAAATCTCAAATCTAACAATTGCTATCCCCGGAAAATACACAACCGCCAACTTATTGTTATCATTGGCATTTCCGGAAGCAATCAACAAAGTGGAAATGATTTTTTCAGATATCGAGGATGCTGTTCTGAGTGGAAAAGTTGATGCAGGATTAATCATTCATGAAAATCGTTTTACCTACGAAGAAAAAGGATTAAAAAAAATAATTGATCTTGGTGAATATTGGGAAACCCTTGCAGAAGCACCAATTCCATTGGGAGGTATAGTTGTAAAACGCAGTTTTGACGATGAATTGAAACACAAAATAAACAGAGTTTTACGTAAAAGTGTGGAATATGCTTTTGCAAACCCCGGATCTAGTCTTAGCTTTGTAAAAGCAAATGCTCAGGAAATGAGCGAAGATGTAATGTACCGGCATATCGATTTATATGTGACAGGATATTCAGTAGATTTAGGAAAAGAAGGTCAGCGTGCTATAAAATTATTGTTTGACAAAGCACAGGAGTTAGGTCTAATTAGTAAAATTGAGGAAGACATATTCTGCCCTACCTAACCTCCCCGATGGGGAGGGATTACAAACTGTGTGTAAAAAAGTTTGGAGTAGCTAAAGATTAGAATACTTTGAAAACATAAATTACTAACTATTTAAAGCCTCCCCTTTGGGGAGGTTGGAGGGGCTTATGATTATAGTAACAGGTGCAGCAGGCTTCATTGGTAGTTGTTTGGTCAGTAAGCTAAACCGGGAAGGTTTTACAGATATTATTCTTGTTGATGATTTTTCAAATCCTGAGAAAATGAAAAATCTGGAGAATAAAAAATATTCTCAAAAAATTCATCGTGATGATTTTATTCAATGGTTAAAGAATAATCAGCGGTTGGTTCAATTTGTTTTTCACCTTGGTGCACGTACGGATACTACCGAATTTAATAAAGAAATTTTTGACAGACTCAATCTAAACTATTCAAAGGATGTTTGGAAAATATGTGTTGAATTTGGCTTGCCTCTCGTTTATGCTTCCTCAGCAGCAACCTATGGTTTAGGTGAATTAGGCTACGAAGATAATGAAACACTCCCTGAAAAATTAAAACCATTAAATCCGTATGGAGAATCTAAAAATGATTTCGACAAATGGGCAATAAAACAAAACAGAAAACCTTATTTGTGGGTGGGATTAAAATTCTTTAATGTTTATGGCCCTAATGAATACCACAAAGGCAGAATGGCATCCGTAATACTGCATGCTTTTGCTCAAATACAGAAAACAGGTGTGATGAAATTATTTCGTTCACATCATCCGGATTATAAAGATGGGAAGCAATTGCGTGATTTTGTATATGTAAAAGATGTAGTTGAAATTTGTTATTTCTTTTTACATCATCGCAAAGATTCGGGCATTTATAATCTGGGAACAGGTAAAGCACGGTCGTTTATTGACCTTGTAAAAAACACTTTCACTGCTTTAAATAAAAAACAACACATCGAATTTATTGATACACCTATTGATATTAGGAATAAATACCAATATTTCACCGAAGCCAATATGTATAAATTAAAATCCATTGGTTACACAAAACCCTTTTACACCCTTGAAGAGGGCGTTGTTGAATATGTTCAGCAGTATTTGATGAAAAAAAAATATTTTTAATTGGGATAATTACATTGTTTTAAATACACTTTATAACTACATTTGTAATGTTTACAATTAAATTAACATCATGAAAACTCCCGATACTATTATTGTTCATCCTGGTAATGAAGATAAATTTGTGGCACTTAAAGCTATTTTAAAAGCTCTGAAAATCAAATTTGAAGTCCCTAAAAAAAACAAGCCTTACAACCCCGAGTTTGTGGCTAAAATTTTAAAAAGCAAAGAACAGTTTAAAAAAGGTGATTATTCTGTGATTAAAACAGAAGACTTATGGAAGTAGCCTATTCTAAAAAGGCTAAAGAGGATATTGACTTCTGGAAAAATTCTGGTAACCAAAAAATAATGACTAAAATTTCTGATTTGATTACGGCAATTACTCTTAACCCCTATACTGGCATAGGAAAACCAGAACGTCTTAGACATCATCTCACAGGCTATTGGTCACGTAGAATAAATCAAGAACACCGTATTGTCTATGAACTAACCGACAATAAATTATTAATCCATTCCCTTAAAGGACATTATTAAACTGCAAAGTGCTAATACAATACCTCTTAATTAAGAATTATAACCTTTTCTTTGGCAATTATTTTTTTCTCTGATACTATTTGTAAATAATAAACACCTGTTTTCAATTCGCCTTTTTCAAGAATATATTCATTGCCTGTAAGGTTTACTCTTTTCACTTCCTTACCAAGCACATCTATAATTTTTATTTCTACATTTTTTATTTCTTTGTTAAATGTAATGGTGGTTTGTGAAGTAAATGGGTTGGGGTAAATAGTAAAAATAGTATTTAACGCCAGCTTATTTATACCCGTAGTATTAAAATTAAATGGGGTCGAAGTAGCAGAACAGCCATTGCCATTGGTAACAACTACTGTATAATTTCCATTTTGCGTTACAGTATCTGTTTGCGAAGTAGCTCCCGTAATAGTGTTTCCATTCAAATACCATTGATTGCCTGTTATAGAACTTGATGTTAAAACTGTACCGCTTTGAGTAATTGTTGGTGTAACTGGCAATGGATTAACTGTTACAGTTGTTATAGCCGAAGTTTTAGAACAACCATTTGCATCTGTTACTGTAACCGAATCATTTCTGGAAGTTGAAACTGTGATACTTTGTGTAGTTGCATTGGTTGACCAATGATAGCTGCTCATACCGCTTGTTGCGGTAAGTGTTACCGAATCACCTTGACAGAAAGTGGTTGCACCGTTTGCTGTTATTGTTGCTGTTGGCAAAGGATTAACCGTAATAGTTTTCATTGCTATATTGATGCAACCGGTTGAAGTGATTGTACCTGTTACTGTATATGTAGTTGTTCCAGTTGGTGGAACAAAACTCACTCCATTTGTTATACCATTTGACCAAGCGTAGGTGTCTGCTCCGCTACCCGTAAGTGTTATTTGAGTTCCTGCACAAACTGTGTTTGCTGTTGTAATTGCAGTAACAACGGGTGGAGAAAGGCATAATTTGAATACAACTCCCAAATTATTTGCGCCCCCAAATTCTGTCATTCCATACAAAAAAGTGCCGTCAGAAATAAGAGAGCCATAAGGATATTTTCCATTGGCACCTGCAAAATCCATTAATTTTGCATAACCAGTTCCATCAGGCTTTATTTTAAAAACAGTTCCGTAATTATTTGAGCCACC
>JAHEYA010000237.1 GCA_023251855.1 Bacteroidota bacterium | reverse complement strand
AAAAAGAAATGAGTCGTGCTGATTTTTTTCGTTCCTACGATATTACGGGTATAGGTGGAAAATTGCTGGTAAAACCTGATGAGAAGGAGTTTAGAACATCTCTTGATAAGAAGAAAAAAGAAAATTCGATAGTATATCTTGCACCTAATGGCAACCAGATCTACTTTTCAAGTTATGGGGATAATGAACAGCATGGAAAAGATATTTTTGAGATGAAAAAATTACCAAATGGTGAATGGAGTAAACCCCAAACGCTTGGAAAGACTATAAATACTGATTTTGATGAAGATTATCCTTTTCTTCACCCCAACGGAAAAGTGCTATATTTCTCTTCAAAAGGACATAATTCAATGGGTGGGTATGATATTTTTAAATCCATTCATAATGAGGAAACAAATACCTGGAGTGAGCCTGTAAATATGGATTTTCCTGTAAATACACCGGATGATGATATATTGTATGTAACCGATATGGATGAAACAAAAGCCTATTTTTCATCTGCACGTGCAAGTATAGCCGGCAAAATAGCGGTTTACCATATCACTGCTGAGCGCAAAGCTTTTCTTGTTGCTTATATCAAAGGTAATTTCATAAAAAACCATAAGAGGCAAAAGGATGATGCAAAGATCACCGTGAAAAATATGAGTGATAACTCTGTGCTTGGCGTTTATAATGCAAAACCCAATACAGGTGAATATAATATAAAATTACCAAATGGAGGACGCTTTTTATTTACTGTTGAAGCTCCTGATTTTACTACACAATCGGAGATCGTTGAAATTCCGGTTCAGAATAAATTTAAACCACTGAAACAGGAAATAAGTTTTGATGCTGAAACCGATAAGCTGATCATAAAAACATTTGATGAAGCCATAAATGATACTACCTATTTATTAGCACTTAATTTTATTAAGGAAAAAGCAAAGTTGGATGCAGGTATTGTAACAGAGGTGGCAATGGAGGCTCCAAGTGTAGAGAATCCAACCGCTGAAGAGAATGCTGTTCTGGCTGAAACTACTGCCAGCACAGTTAAAACAACTGCAAAATTAAGTAATGATGATATTGTAAAAATTGCATTTAAAGATGCTGAAGAAGCGGAGGTTGAGGCAAAAGATTCGCGGGAACAAGCTGATATTGCGCTGGATTTAGCAAATCAAAAAAATGAACAGGCAAAAGCTAAATCAGTTGAAGCATCTGCTTTAATGGCTGCTGCAGCTAAAACACCTGATAACATTAAAAAACAAGCACTAACAGATGAAGCAAATGCAGTGAATAAAGACGCAGAGCAACTGAACAGAGAAACAGTTGTAACTTATAATCTTGCAAAAAAATTAGATATGACTGCTGCTTCTAAACAAGAAGAATCAGACCTGTCGCAGCAATATGCAAAAGGCTTGGAAGCTGCTGTAAAATCAGATAATTCTGCCGAAGCGCTGGTTAAATTAGCTGATCAAGAAAAAAAATTGGATTCGCTGAGCCAGGCTAACGCAGACCGTTTTCCTGTTTTAGCAAGTTTTAAAAAAGAAGAAGATTTTAAAAAACGTGAACTTGACAAAACGTTTCAACTGTCAAATGATCTGAAAGGAGAGATGGCAGATAATGAAACGATCATTAAAAATTTAAAAATTGATGCTGAAAAAACCAAGAGCGCACAAGAGAAACAAGGCATGAATAATCAGGTTGCAGAGTTGATAGCGGAAAACACTACTAAGCAAAATGCTCTGGAGCAAAATGAAATAAAAAAGTTGAAGCTGCAAAAAGAATATAACAATCTCAGAAGTGAATCAGAGCTCGCCAGTACTGTTGTAGATCAATCAAAAACTGCTACCAGGGAAACAACTGCTGCAAGAGTAGCTTCAATCGATAAAAATAAATTAGAGGAGCAGGTTGCTATAATAAAAACTACAACTCCTGAAAGTACCGAAATTGTTTCAGTCAGTTCTTTATCTGATAATAAGGCAAATGAAGCCCCTGCTGTAGCTTCCAGTGGAACAGCAGCTCCTGGTACAACTGCAAAAAATCTTACTGATATCAATAAAAAATATGAATCAGAACTGGCTTCAGCTGAAAAGATTGGAGATGCTGATAATCGTGAAAGAGAACGTGCTATTGTTTATAAAGATTGGTCAGCAGCAATTGATGCAGATGTTGTAAAACAAAAGGATGATCTGGCAAAAACATCAGATCCGGAAATGAAAGCATTGCTTTCAAAAAAAATAAAAGATGCTGAAAGCAGTTCAAAAGACAAGCAAAAACAGTCTTATCAGAGTTTAACGAAAATAAAACCGGGAGATCAAAAAATTATTGCTTCCAATAAAGGAGTTGCTAAAACTCCTGTTAAAGCTCCTGCTTATAGGGATCCCGAGGATTCTGTTGCTGTGGTTAGTAATACAGCAGAAGCAGAAACAATCAACGAAAATAAAAACGAGCTTTTAACGAAAGAGTACGCATACACAGCTTCAGCAGATGAAGAAATTACAAATGCGAATCTTGCTAACAAAGAAGCAAATGATTTAGTTGCACAATCGGATGTTTTGAAATCGGAGGCAGCAAAAGAGAAGAATCCTGAAACCAAAAAAGAGAAGTTAAAGCGATCAGAAGAATTTGTAAAACAATCGAATGAAAAACGATCAATAGCAGCTAAACAGGTTGCGACTGTTAATAAAACTGAGTTTCAAAACAACAAAAAACAGTTAGAGCAATTCACAGAAACGTATTCAGATAATACGGAAGATGAAATTTCTATGGCTGAAATGAATAATGACGAAGCTAAAATTTATTTTGAGAAAGCAGATAAACTACGTGTACAAGCTGAAAAGAGTGATTCCTACTCTTCAAAGGAAGTGTTAACAGAAAATGCGTATAAAAATGAAATGATCGCATTGGCGAAACAAAAAAGAGCAGTAGATATTTATAAAAATTTCAAACCATCACCGGCTATTGCTTCTTCAAGAAGGGCAACTGGTAGTGGCGTTAAAAATACACGTACAGCTACAACCAGTAAGTCATCTAATTTATATTCTTCTGCTACCACACCTCAGATCGTAAAAGCAGATTCATTGGATAAACAGGCGATCGATCTGGTTGAACGTTCTGTTGATCTGAAATTTAAAGCGGTTGAACAAAAGGGTGATACCAATGCTCAAAAAGCAATGGTAGCACAATCCGAAGAGTTAATAAAACAAGCGAATGAGAAAAAGATGCAATCATCACAATTGGTTGCCGGTGCCAATAAAACCGAATATACTACCAATAAAGGTAAGTTAGACCAATTGGCACAAACATCCAGCACAAATAATTCTTCTGAACTTTTGAAAGCAAAAGCAATGAATGATGAAGCAGATCAATATTTTGAAAAGGCTCAAAAGAAACGTACAGAGGCAGCATCAGCAGATTCATTCAATTCAAAAGAAGCTGCATTGGATGAAGCAAATAAAAATGAAATAATCGCTTTACAAAAACAAAATGAATCGATAGATATTTATAACAAAAATAACCCTGCATTTATTGCCGGTATTTTAAAAACCAATGAAGGGAGTGCTGTTTCAGAAGCGAATCCTAACAGTAATTTATCACCCAGTTTAAATAGTATACGACCAGCTATTACAGAATTGTTCGAGCAAAAATCAGGAGCGGTATACTCTAAAAAGCATCCAATTCCGATAAACGAGGTTTTACCCGAAGGTTTAGTATTTAAAGTTCAGGTGGGTGCATTTCGTAAACCAATACCACAAAATCTTTTTAAAGGGATGACACCGCTGATGGGAGAGACCACGCCAATGGGGTTCATACGCTATACAGCAGGTTTGTTTAGTAAATACAATAGTGCATATAAAGTGAAAGATAAAATTATTGAGTTAGGATTTAAAGATGCATTTGTTGTAGCATTCTTAAATGGAAAACGTATTCCTATTAATCAGGCATATGCAATGGATGCGGGTGTTCCACAAACAATTTTACATGTAAATAATTTGGCTTCAAGCTATACTGCAGTAGGAGTGGGCACTGTACCTACCACAGCTCCCAAAGCTCAGAGTGTTTCAACTATTTCAGGATTATTCTATACAGTTCAGGTTGGTGTATTCGCTCAAAAAGTTTCTCCGGCAAAGTTGTATAATATGGATCCGTTGTATTCAGAAGCAGCTCCGAATGGTAACTTACGTTATTATACAGGTGCATACAAAAGTGTATCACGTGCGAATGAAGCAAGAGGAATGGTTGTAGATGTGGGTATCAAAGATGCTTTTGTTACTGCATATTACAATGGTAAACGAATTTCAAAAGCAGAGGCTTTAAAATATGAGGAACAAGGAGATGGTGTTTTTGCAACATTACCAAACATGAATAAATTGCCAACTTTCAAGGCTAATTCAAAACAAAAACCAGTAGTTAATTCACCGGTAATTGAAGCACCAAAAACAAATACTCTTATTGCCAATCCGATCGGTGTGGAGGCACAACAAGTTAATAAGCCGGTGACTACTGAACCGGTTGCTCCGACAGTAAGTTTACCTGAAGCAGCTGCTATGCCTATTGATTCAGGTATAGTATTTAAACTTCAGATAGGTGCATTTAATGAAGAAGTACCTCTTTCAATTGCAAATAAATATATAAAAATTGCAAGTAGAGGAATTAAAAATTACAAGGATAAGGCAGGTTTAACGATATATACTGTTGGGAATTTCAGGACTTATACTGATGCAGAACAACTGAAATCAGAGGTGATGGCAGCTGATATTACTGATACATTTATTGTTGCTTATCGTAATGGAGAAAAAATTAGTATCGATGAAGCTAAGAAGTTGACTGGGAAGTAGTTGTTAGTTATTAGTTATTGGTTATTGGTTATTGGTTATTGGTTATGAGATGTGAGAAAAAAATTAAATGGAATGTTAAATTTCGATAAAAAATATGACATAGAAACTGAATCAGATGTATTGCCGGATACGTTGGAGGTTGAAGTAACTGATAATCAGATAATACTTTATAATGA
>JAHEYA010000236.1 GCA_023251855.1 Bacteroidota bacterium | reverse complement strand
TTTCAAGTTCTTCTATTTTTTTATTTAACAAATCGATTTGCTTTTGTTGTTTTTTTATTTCAAGTTGAAGCTTTTCCAAATCCACATTTGAATTAATAATTGTTGAAGTATGATTAGAAGGAGATTCAAATTTAGTTTTCAAACTTTCAATAATTTTTTGTTGATCTTCTGTTTTTTTATTTAATTCTTTAATTGCCTCTACCAGCACAGGCGTAAGTCTTGAATAATCAACTGATTTATAACCGTCTTTATCGGTAAAAACAACTTGCGGATATATTTTTTCTATTTCCTGTGCAATAAAACCAATTTGAATACCATCTGAAAACTGTTTTTCAGGAAATTCTTTTACTTTCCAATTGTAATTTACACCACGTAATTTCAATATATTGCTTAATGAATTTGGCAGGGGAGCAATATTTTTCTTATACCTGATATCAGAAGGGCAAGTTAGACCCGAATTAGTAGCGATAGCACCCTGTGCAGAGATTGTTCCAATAACTTTCAGATTGCCGCACACCTCCAGTTTTGCTGATGGTGCAGAGGTTCCAATTCCAACATTGCCTGCAGTTGTCACTCTTACTTTTTCTGTATTATTTGTTCGGAATGTAATATCATGATTTGATTGTGTTCCAACAAAAGGAAGTGCTGAAGTACTGCCTATAAGTAATGCAGCAGTACCGTCCCTAATAACCATATAGGCATCACCGTTTTTTGCCAATTGTAATAATTCACCGGAACTAAATTGATTTGTTGGATTTGGTCCGATGGTTAAAAGATTTTTTGGGGAGCTTGTTCCAATTCCTATGTAGCCGGTAGCACTGAGCCTCATTTTTTCATAAGCATTTGAAGCGAGAACAAAATCAGTTGCATCAGTTGTACCGATAAAGTTATTATTCACAACAGTATTGATTGCACTTGTTGATGCTATTGTTCCAGTATTGCCAACCAGTAACCACCCGTTTGTTGCTCCCATTGTGCCTGTTGCTCCTGTTGCACCAGAATATCCTGTTGATCCGGTTGCACTTGTTGAACCGGTCGCTCCTGTTGAGCCGGAGTTGCCTGTTGCTCCTGTAGTTCCTGTGTAGCCTGTATATCCCGTGTTTCCGGATGATCCGGTATATCCGGTACTTCCTGTATCTCCTGTGCCACCCGTTGATCCTGTGCCACCTGTTGATCCTGTGCCACCCGTTGATCCTGTGCCACCTGTTAATCCTGTGTTTCCTGAATTTCCGGAAGATCCTGTATATCCGGTACTTCCTGTATCTCCTGTTGATCCTGTATCACCGGTGAATCCTGTGTTACTTGTAAAGCCGGTATTTCCTGAATTACCCGAAGAGCCGGTATATCCGGTATATCCGGTGCTACCGGTATTACCCGTTGAACCAGTAGCTCCGCTTAACCCGGAAGAACCCACACTACCTGTTGATCCTGTATCGCCTGTTGACCCCGTATCACCAATACTGCCGGTCGCTCCTGTAGTTCCAACTATACCGGAACTACCCGTATTTCCAATTACTCCACTAATACCCGTATTTCCGATTGCTCCTGTGGCCCCGGTGGGCCCAATCAATCCTCCTCCTGCAGTTTTAGCATACAATGCATAAGGAACACTCACCATTTGAGTTCTTGGCATGGTAACAATTGAATTTCCGTCATCTACTTTTACTTCCAAAAACTTTTTACCCACTGCCCAATTTATAGAGTCAAAACCAAGTGTATCAACATTACCAATTATTAAAGTAAATAAGCCATACCTGTTGGTATGAACGGGATCATGTACTTCAGTAAAAAGAGATAAACCACCTGAGTTTACAGCATAAATAGCAAAAGTTATTTTTAAATTAATGCTGTTTCCTATAGGCTTGCCAGCTGTATCTCTTGCAACAGCCTGATAGTTTATTCCTTTAGGAGGAGCTTGTGCAAAAGAAAACATGCTGATCAGTAACAATACGAATATGCCGACAGAATAAATTAGCGTTTTCATAATTGTTGTAAATATTGTTAGAATCAAATATACGGTCTTAAATTTAAGAAATTTTTACTGATTTCAATAAATGCATTGAAAAAAAAAGCTGTTTTAAACCAATATTCATTGTGAATTGGTCGATTTTAATGGACCTCACCCCCAGCCCCTCTCTCCTTCGACAGGCTCAGGATAAACTCGGAGAGGGGAGCGATGGACTAAAATATATTGGGAAATAGTTTTATCTATTCAAAACTAAGGAGAGTATTATAAAAAGTATGCACATGCTAATTTTATCAGAGAATTGGTATTAACCGCTTTCGTACATTTGTAGCCTCTTATTGAATACCATTAAAATTATTTATTTTGCAAACAAATCTCCAGCATAAAGAACTGAATGCGCCTGAATCTTTCAAAAGGCTTATAGATGTTGAAAAAGCAATTGCAAGTAAAAATCCAAAACTGCTAAACTATTTACCGAATTTTTTATTGAAAACTATTAAACGTGTTATTCACGAAGATGAATTAAACAAAGCTAATAATAAATATAGCGATTGTTACGAGTTAGATTTTATAGATGCTGCAATGAAAGAGTTTGGTTTAAATATTAAAGCCACAGGAGAAGAAAATATTCCTAAAGAGGGCGGAGTAATTATGGTTGCTAATCATCCTCTTGGAGCATTGGATGGAATCGCATTTATAAAAATGGTTGGTAAACACCGAAAGGATATTCGTTTTTTGGTAAATGATCTTCTGATGACAATTGAAAATTTTGGTTCTTTATTTGTCCCTGTAAACAAGCATGGCCGCAATCCATCAGACTATTTAGATACTATTGATGCTATTTACTCTTCATCAAATTGTATCATGTTATTTCCTGCAGGTTTGGTTTCGAGAAGACAAAATGGGCATTTAGTAGAGGACTTGACCTGGAAAAAAAGTTTTATCACAAAAGCTGTTCAGAATAAAAAAAATATTGTTCCTGTTTTTATCGATGGAAATAATTCTAATTTCTTTTATAATCTTGCATATTGGCGAAAAAAAATTGGGATCAAAGCGAATATTGAAATGTTTTTTCTTGCAGATGAAATGTATAAACAAAAAGGTAAAACACTTACCTTTATCGTTGGTGAACCAATATCATGGAAAATATTTACACCCGAACATCGTGATGAATATTGGTCAGAAAAAGTGAAAAGACATGTGTATGCATTATCAAGTAGGGATAAAACACATATGTTGAGTACTTACAAATTTTAAAAATCAAAATTGTTTTTTTATGCAGCCTATAATAGCGCCAGTTTTAATAAATAATATAGAGGCAGAACTTACCAAGGACAGATTTGTGCGGACTACTAATAATGGTGATAATGAAATATACATCATCACTCATCATGATTCACCAAATATAATGATGGAAATAGGACGTTTGCGTGAAGTTACTTTTCGTGCTTCAGGAGGCGGAACCGGTAAAAGCAGTGATATTGATGAGTATGATATTGCCGATGCGCCTTATAAACAGCTTGTTGTGTGGAGTCCTAAGGAAAAAGAAATTGTAGGAGGTTATCGTTTTATTAAATGTAAGGATGCCCCCGTTGATGCAAATGGTGTTGTACAGCTTGCCACTACAGAGTTATTTAAATTTTCCGAAAAATTTGTAAAAGAATATGTTCCTTCAACTATTGAATTAGGCCGTTCATTTGTTCAGCCGAAATTTCAGCCTGCGGTAAATAATCGTAAAGGTTTATTTTCTTTAGATAACCTTTGGGATGGCTTAGGGGCAATCATTATAGATAACCCTGATATTAAGTATTACTACGGTAAGGTTACGATGTATACACATTTTAATGTGCATGCACGTGATATGATCTTAGCATTTATGAATTATTATTTTCCTGACAAGGAAAAGCTAGTTGTTCCTATTCATCCACTTCATATAAAAACAGATGTATCGGAATTTTTAAAATCAATTGAAGGGTTGAACTATAAAGATGGGCATCGGATTTTAAATCAACAAGTACGTGATTTGGATGAGCAAATTCCACCTCTTGTAAATTCATATATGAATATCTCCGGCACTATGAAAACCTTTGGCTCATCTCTTAATCCTCATTTTGGTGAAGTAGAAGAAACGGCAATAATGGTTACTATTGCTGATATTTATGATTCTAAAAAGGAACGTCATTTGGCTACTTACAAAAAAAATAATTCCTAATAATTATGGAAATAAAAACAGCACAATTTGTTATCAGCAATACGGATGTAGCAAAATGTCCTGCACCATTAATGCCAGAATACGCATTTATAGGGCGTTCCAATGTTGGTAAATCATCACTTATCAATATGTTGTGTGACCGGAAAAACATGGCCAAAACATCTGGTAAGCCTGGAAAAACTCAACTCATCAATCATTTTATAATAAATGAAAATCCGACCAAGCCGGGTTATGGTTGGTATTTAGTGGATTTGCCGGGTTATGGTTTTGCTCAGGTATCAAAGGATCAAAAGGAAAAATGGAATAAATTTATTGAAGAATATATTCTCAACCGTCAGAATTTAATGTGTATGATGGTGTTGTTGGATTCAAGATTACCTCAACAAAAAGTAGATCTGGATTTTATGAATTGGCTAGGAGAACATGAGATTCCTTTTGTGATGGTATTTACTAAAATTGATAAACTTTCAAAAAAAAAGATCAGTGATAATCTGAAAAGTTATAAGGAAGAAATGGGTAAACACTGGGATGAACTACCAAAATGTTTTTATACTTCGGCAGAAAACAAAGAGGGAAAAAAAGAATTATTGACTTTTATTGAAGAGAGTAATAAACTTTTTAAATAAAAAAATCAAGAATGATTTTTCTCAATCAGTCCCGTTGAGCGTAGCGTCCCGCTACGTTCTGATTAATAAGGCCTCCTGTTTTCAGTATTGCAACACCCTAAAAATATTTGTGTATAGTTTGATATAATTCAGCTTGTTGGTCATCCATTTTCAAGAGCTTAGATTTTGTATGTTTAGATTCGGGAAGTGTG
>JAHEYA010000235.1 GCA_023251855.1 Bacteroidota bacterium | reverse complement strand
GAATATGTTGAAGGAACAGGAAATGATAAAGCAATAGAACTTTACAATCCTACCAACGGTGCTATCAACTTAACTGGCTACAGACTTGAACGTTTCTCGAATGGTTCAGCAAACTCCACAGGAGGTGGTGTTCTTAATTTAACAGGCACCATTGCTGCGCATGCTACTTTTGTAGTTGTAAACGGACAAACAACTGTTCAAAACGGTGGAACTTCTCCTGCTGTAACACCTGCATTGCAAGCATTGGCAAGTCCAAATGGCCAATTAGACCATGCTTATCCTGCCCCAACTTATATGAATGGTAATGATGCCATTGTTTTATTTAATGGTACTGCTATGGTTGATATTTTTGGTAAAACAGGTGATGCTGCAATGGTTTCTTCTTATGGCTGGAGCGACACTTCTCCTTTTGATGGATCTCCCGGTTCAGGAAAGATCTGGTCAGAAAACCATACACTTGTACGTAAAGCTTCTGTTATGACAGGTGTTTCAACCAATCCCGTGAATGAATTTAATGTTACTGTTGAATGGGATTCTTTACCAAAAGATACATGGACCGGTTTAGGTGCACATACTTGCAGCTGCCCGGTTGGAATAAGTGAAATTGATAATAAAGTTTCTGTTTTGGTTTATCCTAACCCTTCTAACAACGACTTTTTTAATGTTTCTTCTTCTGAACCTATTCATATGATTGAAGTTTATAATTTAGTTGGCCAACAAGTAATAAATAAAGAAGGTACTAAAAGAGATAATCAAATGAAAATTGAAACAGCAAATCTTCCAAAAGGAATTTATACTATAAAGGTTTCCTTTGATAAGAATAAAACTACGCTTGTAAAACTTTCTATTCAGTAAACATTTGGAGATTTATTGAATTAGAGATTTGGAGAATTATAATTTCCATTCTCTAATTCTCTAACTCTCTGATCCTCTATTTTTTTTAATGAAATCAATTATTCCCATTTTTCTTCTTGTTTTTAATTCCTTTTTAATCTTCTCTCAGAATCAAGGAGAGATCAAAGGCACCGTTAAAGATGCTGTTTCTGATGAAACCATTATAGGCGCTACAGTTTTAATTGCTGAAGGGAAAGGTGGTGTTACTGATATTAATGGAAACTACAGTATTAAAGCCGATTCCGGTCAGTATGTACTTACTGTTTCTTATGTTGGTTATGAAGCTCAAAAACTAAAAATAAAAGTAGGTAGCAAACCTGTTACTTTTAACTTTTCACTTCAGTCAAAAACATTAAATGAGGTGGAAGTGGTTGCTGATGTTGCTAAAATACGCGAAACCCCTGTTGCATTTTCAAATATTACTGCTAAGCAAATTCAAGAAGAACTTGGTACACGTGATTTGCCGATGGTGCTGAACTCCACTCCCGGTGTGTATGCTACTGAACAAGGCGGTGGCAGTGGTGATGCGCGTGTAAGCATTAGAGGCTTCGATCAACGTAACGTAGCAGTAATGGTTGATGGTGTTCCGGTGAATGATATGGAAAACGGACAGGTATATTGGAGCAACTGGGATGGTTTAGGGGATATTACCCGTTCTATGCAGGTACAACGTGGTTTGGGTGCATCTAAGCTTGCAATTGCTTCTGTTGGAGGTACAATTAATATCATTACAAAAGGTATCGATGAAAAATTTGGAGTAAGTGTTAAACAGGAGGTAAATAATTATGGACTGTATAAAACTTCATTCGGATTTAATTCCGGACCTCTGAAAAATGGCTGGGGTGTAACATTAGGTGGAGCCAGAAAATGGGGTAACGGCTGGGCCGATGCTACATTTGATGATGCTTGGTCGTATTTTTTTAAGGTACAAAAACGTTTCAAAAATCAATTGTTCAGTTTCAGTGCAAGTGGTGCTCCACAGTCGCATGGACAACGTTCTACTCCAATAATGCCCATTGCGATTTATAGCAAAAGTTTAGCACAGAGTCTTGGAATCAATACCGATTCAGTTTATAGCCATTCAGACAATACTACCGGTACTCAGGGTGAACGGGGCTTGAGATACAACTCTAATTGGGGAAATCTAAATGGCAGTGTATTTAATGAAAAAATTAATTATTTTCATAAACCTCAGTTTAATCTCTCCCACTTTTGGACTCCAACTGAAAAATTAAATGTTTCAACTGTTTTATATTTATCAATTGGCAAAGGTGGTGGCACAGCGCTTAAAAATATAACCAGTAAGGATACAGCTACAGGTCAGTTGGATATTCAGTCTATTTACAACTACAATTCAACAAATATATCATCCACTTATAGTACAACCGAACATGTTTCAAGTAACTATCAACGTGCTGCAAACAATGATCATATCTGGTACGGAGTGCTGTCTACCTGGAATTATAAAATAAACGATCATCTTTCTGCATTAGCCGGTGTGGACGGTCGTTATTATAAAGGCACACATTATCAAACCGTTTACAACCTCATTGGAGGAGATTATACGCTTGATTTTACTGACAAAAATCAACCTTTTGCTTCCGTTAATAAAGCTGCTAACATGAAGCGTGTTGGTGATAAAGTTGGTTATTATAATGATGCAATAGTAATGTGGGGCGGGGCTTTTGCTCAAGTTGAATATAAAAAAGAAAAATGGAGCACTTTCCTTACCGGCTCTATATCGCAAACAGGTTACCAACGCATAGATTATTTTAAAAAGAAAGATTTGGTATTAGCTGATACAACCATTCAACAGGCTGTTGGATATGGTGATACACTCTCCTATAAAGGCACACGTTATACCAATCAATCTGCTGAAGCCCGTTTTGCAACCACTCCACGTTTGTGGTTTTTAGGGTATACCATTAAGGGTGGTGCCAACTATAACATTAACGACAATCACAATGTTTTTCTCAATTTAGGTTATCTTAACATGGCTCCACGTTTGAACCTTGTTTTTGATAATAATAACAAAAAATTTTTAGATATTCATAATCAAAAAGTGTATGCCATAGAAATTGGTTATGGACTCAAACATCCTAAATATGCAGCAAATCTTAATTTCTATTATACACTTTGGCGAAACAAACCTCCGGCTTATACTCCCACTGTTCCCGACCCGAATGGAGGAGGAACACTTTCTTATAATATCAATGGGTTGGATGCTTTACACAAAGGAATTGAATTGGATTTTATTTATAAAGTTTTGGAAAATCTGGATGTTGAAGGCATTGCTTCTATTGGTGATTGGAAAACCGTTTCAGGGGCAGTAGTAAATGTTACCAATGATCTGGGACAAGTAGTACAGAAAGTTGATTTCAGCGCTAAAGATATACATGTTGGTGATGCCGCCCAAATACAAATTGGAGGTGGCTTACGTTATACTATTGTTAAAAATTTATACATCAAACCACGCTTTACTTATTTCGGAAAAAATTATGCAAACTTTGATCCTTTAACATTGGTAGGTACCAACAAAGACCGTGAATCATGGAAAATGCCTAGTTATAATATATTGGACATTTATGCAGGATATGATTTTAGCTATCGTAAATTAAAGTATACATTAACTGCAGGCGTAGTAAATGCGTTAGATGCAGTTTATATTACTGATGGACAAAACGGAATGAACTTTGATGCAAATACGGCTGTAGTATTTATGGGAATGGGCAGACGTTATAATGTGGCTTTGAAAATAGCTTTTTAATAAGTAAGTTATTAAGTTAATAAGTTATTAAGTTAATAAGTTATTAAGTTATTAAGTTAATAAGTTAATAAGTTATTAAGTTATTAAGTTACTAAGTAAAATGACAACTATTTTCCCTAACTAATAACCATTAACCACTAACCAATAACCAATAGCCAATAACTTAATAACCAATAACCAATAGCTTATAACTAATAAACCAATAACCAAAATGAAAAAACAATTATTAACATCTTTAAGTGTGGTAGGAATTACACTGCTTAGTATCGCTCAAACTGCAGTATTACCTGCCTCATGGGGGTTTACAACAACAACATTGCCTACAGGATGGGTTTCATCCGGAACCGGGTTTTCTTATTATGCAGCTTCCGGAAACCCTGCCCCTGCAGCAAAATTAACCACTACCGGTGATGCACTAACAATAAATTTCAACAGCACTCCCGGTGTTTTACATTACGATCTTGTTGGAAACCCACCACCAAGCGGTACTTGGGCGGGTAATTTTGTAGTAGAAGAATCTACAAATGGAACCACTTATACAACAGTTGGAACAGCGTATACAACCTTACCTTCTACTTATACCACCTATACTGCCACATTGAATAACTTGAGCAGATATGTACGTTTCAGATTCGCAACACATACCACCGGAAATGTTGGTTTAGATAATGTAAGCGTTGCGGTTGGGGTTTCTACCGCTCAGTCCATCAATGTAAAACAAGGTACAACTACCATTGTTAATGGTGGAACTCACTCAATTAGCTCCCCTGTAAGTACAATGGCAACCATTGCTTTAACAGTAGAAAATTTAGGAACGGTTACGGCTCTCCAGGTTTCTGGAGCAACACTTTCCGGCCCTGCTGCTGCTGATTACACAGTAACTACAACTACACCTTTTACCGTTCCCGCAACAAGTTCTTCAATTTTAAGTATTGACTTTACACCTTCTACAGCCGGTACTCGTGATGCTATTTTAACAATTGCTAATGATGATGTTAATTCAAATCCATATATCATTAACCTAAACGGTATTGGCGGAACTCTTGCAACTGAACCTGCTGCTCAAGCTACCAGTATGACGTTCCCAACTATAAAATCTTATAAAATAATTGGTTCATTTACTGCTGCTGCTGCTGACGGATACCTTGTACTGCGGAAAACAGGATCTGCAATTACTGATGTACCTGTTGATGGAACAATTTGCCAGCGTGGTGATATGATTGGTAGCTCAAAAGTAGTTTACAGTTCAAGCGCTACCAGCTTTACTCCAACTGATATTGTTGCAAATACACAATACTATTTTGCAGTGTTTGCTTACAATGGTGTTTCAACCTATC
>JAHEYA010000234.1 GCA_023251855.1 Bacteroidota bacterium | reverse complement strand
CATCCTGACCATTCTGTGGTTACTTATATTAACTGTAGTGCAAAAGTGAAAGCACTGAGTGACATTATTTGTACTTCTTCGAATGCTGTTGATATCATTAATTCAATACCACAAGACAAGCCCATCATTTTTGCGCCTGATAAAAATCTCGGAAAATATCTTATTAAAATAACAGGAAGGGAGCTTCTTTTGTGGGATGGGGTTTGTATAGTACATGAAGCTTTTTCAATTGACAAATTATTAAAATTAGCAACTGCTTATCCTTCAGCCAAAATAATTGCCCATCCAGAGTCGGATGAAATTATTTTGAAAGTTGCCAATTTCATTGGCTCTACAACCGAAATGATAAATTTTGTAAAACATGATAAAAGCAAAGAATACATTGTTGCAACAGAAGCCGGTATCTTTCATCAAATGAAAAAAGAAGCTCCTTCAAAAATTCTGATACCTGCTCCCGTTGAAGCAGATAATACTTGTGCATGCAGTGAATGTGCGTATATGAAAATAAATACTTTAAATAAATTGTATTTGTGTTTAAAGAACGAATCGCCTGAAATCTTTATTCCAGAGGATATTCGCCAAAAAGCCCTCCTTCCTATTCAAAGAATGCTGGAACTTTCGAAGAATAAAAAAAATATTATTTCAGTTCAGATATGATGAGAGCTGACTTTCTAGTAGTAGGATCAGGTATAGCCGGACTATCATTTGCATTAAAAACCGCCAATCATTTCCCAACATCCAAAGTCATTATTGTTACCAAAGCTGATAAAAAAGAATCCAATACAAAATATGCCCAAGGAGGTATTGCTGTTACTTTAGATTCAAAGAACGATTCTTTTGATCAACATATAAAAGATACTTTAAAAGCAGGCGGTGGATTGTGCAATAAGAAAGTAGTAAAATTTGTTATTCAAGAAGGCCCCGAAAGGCTGAGTGAATTGATTGGCTGGGGTGCACAATTTGATAAAGAGAAAAAAGACATTTATCATCTTGGGAAAGAAGGTGGACATAGTACCAACAGAATTATTCATCATGGTGATTCTACCGGGTTGGAAATAGAAAAAACTTTATTAAAACAAGTTGCAAAACAACCTAATATTAAAATACTTTCTCATCATTTCGCTCTTGATCTAATTACTCATATTTCTAAAAAAAATTCAAAAAAAACGTCCTGCTGTGGTGCATATGTTCTTAATATGAAAACAAATGCAATTGAAAAAGTAGTTTCTAAAATTACATTGCTGGCAACAGGGGGTGTTGGACAAGTTTATGAAAGTACAACTAACCCCTTGATTGCTACAGGAGATGGGATTGCAATGGCCTACAGGGCAGGAGCTGAAATCAAAAACATGGAATTTGTACAATTTCATCCAACGGCTTTATATCAAGCAAATGTAAGCCCATCATTTCTTATTTCAGAAGCAGTACGCGGATTTGGAGCACACTTAAGAACCCCGGACGGAAAAAGATTTATGATAAATTATGATCCGCGAGAAGAGTTAGCAACGAGAGATGTTGTGGCAAGAGCTATAGATAAAGAAATAAAAAAGTCTGAAAACCATTTTGTTTACCTTGATTGCAGACATATTAGCAAAAAGGAATTTACAAAACATTTTCCAACCATTACAAAAAAATGCAACAGTATTGGTATTGATATTTCTAAGGATATGATTCCTGTTGCTCCTGCAGCCCATTATTTATGTGGTGGAATAGCTACAGATAATAAAGGAAATTCAAACATCGATAATTTATATGCCTGTGGTGAATGTGCTTACACAGGTTTGCACGGTGCAAACAGGCTTGCTTCTAATTCTCTGCTTGAAGCTGTTGTTTTTGCAGATCGTTGTTATAAAGACGCAAACAAAAAAATAAAAAACAGTTCTTATTACCAATACACTCCTGATTGGAATAATGAAAAACCAATTTCTTCGAAAGAAAAAATAATTATCAAAAAAAATAAAAAGTTATTGCAATCAACAATGAACAATTTTGCAGGAATAGTGAGGTCAAAAAAAAATCTACAAAAAGCCTTTAAATGTTTACAAGTAATAGATAAGGAAACCAAACAATTGTATAAAAATGGGGTTAAATCCTCACAATTATTTGAACTTAGAAATTTAATTGATGTGGCTTGTCTGATTGTTCAACAATCTTTAAAAAGGAAAAAAAACAAAGGAGTGTTCTATAACGAAGATCTTCGTTAACTTATTTAACTAAAAATTTTTATTGGTAATACCTGATATTAATCATATTCATTGTTATTAATATCCCTCATCTTCGGATAAAAAAAGAGATGAATCGGGTTGAACTTATGTCTCCTGCGGGTTCGTTTGAATCGTTGCAAGCAGCTATTCAGGGGGGAGCGGATGCTGTCTATTTTGGAATAGAGCAATTGAATATGCGCGCAAGATCGAGTAATAATTTTTCCATAGATGATCTAGCTTCAATACATGAATTGTGCGCAAACAAAAAGATCAAAACTTACCTGACATTAAATACCATACTTTACGATCATGATATTTCTTTGATGAAAAGAATTATCAATAGTGCAAAAGACAATCATATTGATGCCATCATTGCCAGCGATCAATCCGTATTAGTTTATGCAAAAAAAATTAAAATCCCTGTTCATCTATCCACACAAGCCAACATAAGCAATATTGAAAGTGTTTTGTTTTACTCTGAATATGTTGATGCAATAGTGCTTGCAAGAGAATTGAGTTTAAGTCAGGTTACAGCTATTGTAAAGCAGATAAAAAAACAGAACATCAAAGGCCCTTCCGGAGAATTGATGAAAATAGAAATATTTGCTCACGGAGCTTTGTGTATGGCCATTTCAGGGAAATGTTATATGAGCCTGCATACCAATTTTGCTTCGGCTAACAGAGGCGCTTGTATTCAGAATTGCAGAAGAAGTTATATTGTAAAAGACAAAGAGGAAGAGATAGAGTTTGAAATTGACAATGAATACATCATGTCATCAAAAGATTTGTGTACAATAGATTTTCTGGATAAAATAATTTCAACAGGTGTTAATATTTTAAAGATTGAAGGCAGAGGGCGTTCTGCCGATTATGTATATACCACCACTAAATGTTATCGTGAGGCAATTGATGCTTACTTTAAAGGGAGCTATAACAAAGAGAGCATAATTTCCTGGAAGAAACAACTTGAAACGGTTTTCAACCGCGGGTTTTGGAGTGGATATTATTTAGGAAAAAAAATGGGAGAATGGACCGATGAATACGGATCAAAGGCTACACTTCGGAAAAAATACATCGGGAAAGGACTAAAATATTATGATAAGAAAAAAGCAGCCGAATTTAAATTGGAAGCACATCAATTAATTAAAGGAGATAGTGTATTGATAACAGGTCCTACAACTGGTGTGATAAGTGTTCAGGTGGAAGAATTGAGAGTAGACAATAGCCCCGTTTTGTCAGTACAAAAAGGAAATATTTTTACAATGTCTTTAAAAGAAAAAATACGACCATCAGACAAATTATATAAAGTTGAAGAAAAAAATATAATATGAAAACCATTCTTAGGTCGGTTATGCGAAAGGTAAAATGATACGAATCATACAACAACGAAAAAAATGTATTGGATGTAACGCATGCGTAGAAGCATTTTCATCGAGATGGAGCATGTCACGAAAAGACGGGAAAAGTGTTTTGATAGGTGGTCATAAAAAAAAAGAAATAGTTTCGATAATTGTTGGAGATGATGAATACAAGGAAAATGTAAAAGCTGCAACCAACTGCCCGGTGAATATAATAAAAATTATAAAATTATAAAACTGAAATGGATCAGAAAATTCAACTGTTTATAAAAGAACAAAAAAATTTGACCTTATGTACCAGCATTGATGATACGCCCTATTGCGCCAATTGCTTTTATGCTTTTCTGCACGACAATTATTTTCTTGTATTTAAATCCAATAGAAATACCATGCATATTACTAATGCATTGGTCAATAATAAGGTTGCGGGCACTATACTGCCTGATATAAGCAAGATTGGTATTATAAAAGGAATACAGTTTACAGGAAGGTTGATTGTGCTTGCGGACAGTGAATTTCTTGAAAAAGCGAAAAGAAATTATTACAGCCAGCATCCATTCGCCCTGCCAATGCCCGGAGAGTTATGGGGAGTGGAGCTTCATTCAATAAAAATGACTGACAACAAACTTGGGTTCGGAAAAAAACTCTTGTGGGAAAGGTCAATTAAATAAATTAAAAATGTCTAAAAAAGTTAAAGTTCCAGCGGACTCCGAAACAATTATGACAGAAGTTGTTTTTCCAAATGATACAAATCCTATGGGAATTGTACAAGGAGGAAGAATCATTCAACTCATGGACATTGCATGTGCAGTGTGTGCTCAAACACATTCAGGAAAGATTGCGGTCACAGCCTCTATTGATAAAGTATCTTTTATAAGACCCGCCAAATTAGGCGATATACTAACGATAAAAGCTAAAATAACCCGAGCATTTAACACATCAATGGAAATTTATGCACAGGTTTGGGCCAAACGATTACCGGAAATGAAAACCTTTTCAACCAATGAGGCTTACTTTACATTTGTTGCATTGGATAATCAGGCAAAACCAACCAAGGTAATACCCTTAAAACCCTTGTCCCCAATTGAAAAGGAACAGCACAGAAAAGCGTTGATAAGAAAAACAAACAGGATAAAAAAATAAAGCTATGAGTTTTAAAACAATTATAGAACCATTCAAAATAAAAATGGTTGAGCCAATCAAAGTAACAACTTATAGAGAGCGAAAAAAGTTTTTGAAAAACGCACATTACAATCCATTCTTATTGAAATCCGAACAGGTAATGATTGATTTACTGACTGATAGTGGAACTTCGGCCATGAGTTCAAGTCAATGGGCAGGAATAATGCAAGGCGATGAGTCGTATGCAGGAGCAAAAAGCTGGGAGAGAATGGAGTCGGCAATTCATGTGCTTACCGGTTTACCTTATATTTTTCCAAC
>JAHEYA010000233.1 GCA_023251855.1 Bacteroidota bacterium | reverse complement strand
TTTAAGTATTCCCTATAAACATCATGAATCCGAGACATTCGGAATGCGTTTTTATTTTGGTCCTAACCATTTTAAAACCTTGAAACAATATGATCTGGATATGGAAAAACAAATCAATTTAGGTTGGAAACTTTTTGGTTGGTTAAATCGTTTTTTAACGATCCCGATTTTTAATTTTTTGGATGGCTTTAATCTTAACTATGGTTTGATCATTCTGATCTTAACAATAATTCTTAAATTACTTTTATTGCCGATCGCTTATAAAACAGTGCTTTCATCTGCAAAAATGATGGTATTGAAGCCTGAAATAGATGAGCTGAATGAAAAACACAAGAATGATGACCCAATGAAAAAGCAGCAAGCGACTATGGCGCTGTACAAACAAGCCGGTGTTAACCCGATGGCTGGTTGTATCCCGGTATTATTGCAAATGCCTATTTTGATCGCACTTTTCAGCTTTTTTCCTGCATCTATTGAGTTGCGTCAGCAAAGTTTTTTATGGGCACATGATCTGTCCACGTATGATTCGGTTTATAATTTTGGTTTTGCCGTGCCTTGGTATGGCGATCACGTGAGTTTATTTGCTTTATTGATGACAGGTTCAACCTTGTTATATACATGGAGCAACAGCCAGCTAATGGGAACATCTAATCAAATGCCGGGTATGAAATGGATGATGTACCTGATGCCAATTTTATTTTTGGGATTTTTAAATAATTACTCTGCAGGATTAAGCTGGTACTATTTTCTTGCAAACATGATTACCTTTGGTCAAACATGGGTAATGCAAAAATTTGTAATTGATTCAGATGCTTTACATGCTAAAATTCAGGAAAATAAAAAGAAGCCGGTAAAAAAATCAAAGTTTCAGGAAAGGCTTGAACAGATGACAAAAGAACGTCAAACACAAATTAATCAAAAGAAAAAATAATACCAGCGAAATACGAATCATTACGAATATACTAATTACCAATACCTTTTGTTAGTTTTAGTAATTCGTAGTTTTCGTAAAATAATTCGTAGAAATAAAAACGTAATCTTAATAAATGAAATTCCATAAAGAAGGTATTCCATCATTAATTGTTACACTGATTGTTGTTTCAATTATAAATTTTCTGACTTGTTACTTTTTTTGTGCTTACCCGATTGTTCTTTGGCTTGGATATTTAGGTTCAGCTTTTTTATTGATCTCCATTTTGCAATTTTTTCGCAGTCCTAAGCGCACAGTGGTACTTAATGATAATGCTATTATTGCTCCTGCAGATGGCGAAATAGTGGTGATTGAAGAAGTAGAAGAAACAGAGTATTTCACGGGCAAACGACTTCAGATTTCTATATTTATGTCGCCTATCAATGTACATATTAATCGTTATCCGATCAGTGGAATTGTAAAATATTCAAAGTATCATCCCGGCTTGTTTTTGGTAGCTTGGCATCCGAAATCATCAACAGATAATGAGCGTACAACCATTGTAGTAGAACAGCAAAACGGACAATCTGTTTTGTTCCGTCAAATTGCAGGGGCATTGGCCAGACGAATTGTAAATAATGCCAAAGAAGGCGATAATGCTGTTCAGGGTGCTGAATTTGGTTTCATTAAATTTGGTTCACGAGTAGACTTGTTGTTACCGGTAAATGTTAAAGTAAAAGTGAACCTTGAACAAAAGGTGGTTGGCTGTGAAACGGTTATTGCTACGTTTGAGTAAGGGGTTGTTTAAAATGTTTTTGTCTACGAATACGCGGATTATCTACGAATACGAATTTTTACGAATTTACCAATCTTGAGCAAAGTTGGTTTTTATTCGTAAATTCGTAAAAATTCGTATTCGTAGATGTCCTTAACATTTCTTAACGATGAATCAGTAAAACGCATTAAATTTTGAATTATCTTTGTTGTACGAAAAAAAGAATTAATTAATAACCAAAACCATAAACCACATGAAAAAATTATTTTTATTAGTAGCATTTACAGGAATTGTTGGTGCTTCTTCTGCTTCTTCTTCTGTAATGACTTTAACTAAAGCTACTGTAATTGCTGTTGGCGGAGATGAGAAAAAATCAGATGACAAAAAAAAATGCGACAAAAACAAAGCATGTTGCAAAAAAGGTGAAACTGCAAAAGCTTGTTCTGGTGAAAAAGCAGAAGGTAAAACTTGCTCTCACGAAGGAAAAGCATGTTGTAAATCAAAAGGAACTGCAACTGCATCCGCAACTCCAGCAACTCCAGCTACTCCGGCTACTAAGTAATTAAAAATTTAGAAATTAAAAATCCCGTTCTTCGTTAGCAGAACGGGATTTTTTTTATAATTTATTAGAGGATTACTTCACCACAATTCTCCCCAACAGTGCATTAAATGTTTTTTTTGCTTCCAACAATTGATGCTGAGTTTGCATCAATCTAATCAGTTCTTCTTCGGCAGGATTTTCTTTTAATCGTTTTTGTATGTCATGTATCATCATTTCCAATTTCCTGCTTTTTAATGCATACACCGCATTGTATAATGATTTTTTAAGAATATTTTCTTCCAGTGTTGTATAAATACTATGTTGTTCCCACTTTGCAAGTGAATACGGACTGCTTATCAAATCAACTGCTAAAGCACAAATAGCAATATTTTCATGACTTATAAAATAATTATAATCAAGTACTTTATCCTTACCAAGATGTTGAACAAACTCAGTAAAAACACTTTTGTACAAAGGATTTTCAAGAACAATGCCGTCATTTTCCAATTCATGAACAATTAATTCGGCAAGAGTAATTTCAATTTGAATAGGTTTGTTATCTACATCCGTTTCTTCACCATCTACCATCACATTTTTATTTCCATAATTAAGCAATAAACGAATGATATCGCGTTCCTGATGTTCAGCACTTGCAGTACCAACTTGTTTTTTTTCTTCGATTTTAAATTCTTCCGAAATTATTGTGTTTTCGGTACTTTTTGAAGATTGATGGCTTTTTTCGTTAAACCGTTTACTACGTATTTTATTTAGTTCGTTTAATAAAATTGTTTCTTCCATATCCATGATACGGCTGCATTCTTTCACATATACCGAACGATAAATAGCTTCTGGAATAAGTGCAATACTTTGTACGATCTCTTTGATCAGTCCGGCTTTTTTAATAGGATCATTTTGTACTTCATCCATCAATAAATTTGTTTTGAATGAAATAAAATCCTTTGAATTGTTTTTAATAAAAGCTTTCAATTCCTCACTGTTCACACGTTTGGAGTAGGAATCAGGATCTTCACCATCAGGAAATAATAAAACTTTTACATTCATCCCTTCTTCCAATATCAGATCAATCCCTCTGAAACTTGCTTTAATACCTGCACTATCGCCATCATACAAAATAGTAATGTTGTTTGTAAACCTGCGTATGAGTTTAATTTGACCAACAGTTAAAGAGGTACCACTGCTTGCTACTACATTCTCAACTCCTGCCTGAAACATGGATATTACATCGGTATATCCTTCCACCAAAAAACAATTATCCTGAGAGTTAATTTCTTTTTTTGCAAAAAATATTCCGTACAACACATCACTCTTGTGATAGATGGCTGTTTCAGGAGAGTTGATATATTTTGCAGTTTTTTTATCTGTACGTAATGTACGTCCACCAAAAGCAATTACACGGCCGGTTGCATTGTGAACAGGGAACATAACACGCCCCCAAAAGCGGTCAGCATATTTTGAAAGCTGGAGATTTTCTTCCTGCTCCGTTCTCTTTTCTTCATTCTCTCCGTTTCCTGAATGTAGTTCATTTTCATTTTTATACTCTATTGTAAGTCCTGCTTTAACAAGGTATTCCAGCTTGTAACCTTCTTTTATTGCACTGTCAGAAAATGCAGTACGTTTACTAAGGCTATAACCCAATTGAAATTTTTGAATGATATCTTCTCTAAAACCACGTTCTTTGAAATAGCCTAGCCCTACTGATTTTCCTTCATCAGTAGTATATAAATTTTCAGAGAATTTTTTTTGTGCATAGGAAGAAACTACAAATAAACTTTCACGATCATTCTGTGATTGAAGCTGTTCGGGCGTTTGCTCCTCTTCAGTAATTTGAATATTGTATTTTTTTGCAAGATGTCGGAGTGCATCCGGATACGACATCAGTTCTTTTTCCATCATAAAATTGATGGCATGTCCGCCTTTGCCACAGCCGAAACACTTATAAATACCTTTCACCGGAGATACATAAAAGGAAGGAGTTTTTTCATCGTGAAAAGGACATAGACCGATGAGATTAACGCCACGTTTTTTAAGCGTAACATAATCACCAACCACTTCTTCAACACGGGCTGCTTCAAATATCTTATCTATATCTTCTTTAGGTATCAAACTATTTTTTTAAAATCGGAATGCCATTGCTTTGACGTAGGCGTTGCTAATTTACGAAATATTAAGGAATGGATTTAATGGTTTTGAAAATGAAACGTATTGCGGGTTGCAAGGATGGTTTTGAAGAAAATTCATTTTAAGAAGACCTTATTCTGTCATCGTGTACTAAAAATAAGTCTTTACAGCAAATTCAAATTGATTAATAAATATTTTTTTGAAAGCACAGATATTATTTTGCTCATAGAAAATTAACATCGCTTTTTTGTATTCGATTGAATCTATTGTTCTGAAAGAAATAGGACAGTAATTATTATTGATGAGCAATGCATTACTAACTATTCTTGCCGTCCTCTTATTTCCATCAGCAAAAGCTTGGATGTAGGAAAGTAATACCAAAACCAGTAATGCCTTTGAAAATACATTTTCTTGTTTGTTCACCAATTTACACATATCCCTTAGCGCTTCTTTGATTTGAAATTCATTATCAATAGGTTTATAATTAGTTCCTGAAATACCAACTCTGCGCTTTCTTATATTTCTGTCAACACCCAATCCATTTATCAAAATGCTGTGTACATTTTCTATTTTTGCGAAACTTAATGGAACCATGTAGGAAGGATTTTTAATTATAAAATCTAATGCTTCCTTGTGATTTAAAAGC
>JAHEYA010000021.1 GCA_023251855.1 Bacteroidota bacterium | reverse complement strand
TTAAAGAAAATAAACGAGTCAGGAGCATATTCTATCAACGTATCTTTATCAATAAATACAGAGCGTTGTATACGTTTGGAATATTCAATACTGGAGGTAATATCTTTGTTTTTTTCTTCAATTATCTTTTGTTGATCCTGAATCTCTTTTTCCAATCGGATGCGTTCGGTAATATCACGGGCATAAATAACAATTGCAGGACGACCGGCAAAAGGAGCCACTTTAGCACTACACTCAACGGGTAATAGCTCACCGGTTTTAGTAACAAAAGGAATATCTTTATAGATTAGTCCTTTCTTTTCCCAAACATCAGCAACTGTTGTTGAACTTTTTTCAAGTAATTCTTTTGGTTGCAGATCGAATAACGTTTTTTTCTCCAATTCATGTTTTGTATAACCAAGCATAGTGGCTGCACTTGGATTGCATTGATAAACCCTGCCGCTCACAATATCTATTACAAACATTGCATCATTGGCTTGTTCAATAATACTTTCGTAATTAATCTTTTCTGCCTCAATTGTTTTTAAGCGCGCATCCGTAAATTTTTGTTTTCCGGAAACAGAAAGCACCATCGTTGTTACTGCTAACAATGAACTTGCAAGTATGACACAAATAATGTAAAACATGTTTTATTTTAAAAACAATTAATAATTCAACCGCTCTATTATTGGAAATATAGTTCTTGGATCAAGGAACTCACCCACTTTATCAGGCCTTGAAACATATTGAACCACTCCCTTTTTATCCACTAAAAATGAAGCTGGTAAAGGAATTCCTTCTTCATATTTTTCTGCAAAATCATTGTCATAAGGATTTAATTGAACACCGTATATCATAGCTGTACGTTGTCCTTCATCTGATAAAACTCTAAATTCAAGGTCCAATTTTAAAACCATTTCACGGTTTACTCCAACAGGGTCAGGGCCAATAGCCATTACCAATATATTTTTCTCCTGTAATTTTTTACGTTCTTTTTCATAAGTACGCAACATCATGTGACATCCTGGACACCAGTCACCACGTACAAAAATGAGAAGCAAGTTTCGTTTATCAATAAAATCAGATATACTCACTGTTTTTCCATCCTGATCAGGTAGAGCAAAATCTGGGGCTTCTTTGCCAATAGCTATTTTGTACCCGCCTTTGGTAAAACCTAACAATTGTTTTTTATCCTTTCGTATTCCTGCTGTCAATACCCATTGTAAAAAAATAATTGTTAAAGGGAATGTCCACCCTTGCCAATTCGCAGGATGAATAATATTAGCTGTTAAATACAACAATAGTGCTATTACAAACATCATTGGCTCAAACCAGGAATGTTGCGTGTAACCGAATGTTCGAAAAAAAACAATGCGGCCAATAGAGCCAGCCACAACTATTAATGCTGCAATAGTTAAAATAGGTAGGGTTGGCAAACCGGCATCAACACTTATACCCAAAAGCAATGCGGAAAAAAAAAACTGTTGAAAATTGATACCATGATGTATAAGTTGAAACCTCTTTTATTGAAAAAAAATAAGCTAATAATGCATAAACTGAAGCCAGGATAGGCAGTTTAGAGGGCATCAGAGCAATTCCTGTGAATACAAAAATAAGACCTATTGTAGTAAAAACATGTATCTTTTTCATCGTTAACCAAAAGTATAAAAATTATGCAAATAAAAGTCTAGAATCAGACCAATATATCACCGGTCATTTCCTTAGGAACTCCAATACCCATAAGTTTTAAAATAGTGGGAGCAAGGTCAGCCAATTTTCCTTTATTTATTTTTTTATACTCGTTGTCAATTAAAATACAAGGTACCGGATTGGTGCTGTGTGCGGTATTCGGAGAGCCATCCGGATTAAGAGCAACATCCGCATTGCCATGATCAGCAATAATTATAAATGAATAATTGTTTTGTAAACCGGCTTCTACAATACGTTTTAAGCAGGTGTCTACAGTTTCTACAGCTTTTACAATTGCACTATATACACCGGTGTGTCCCACCATATCAGGGTTGGCGAAGTTCAAACAAATGAAATCAGTGTTTCCTTTTTTAAATTCCGGAACAATTGCATCAGTTAATTCAATCGCACTCATTTCTGGTTTTAAGTCATAGGTTGCTACCTTTGAAGAAGGCACCATAATTCGTTTTTCACCTATAAATTCTTTTTCCCGGCCTCCTGAAAAGAAAAAAGTAACATGAGGATATTTTTCTGTTTCTGCAATCCGTATTTGTTTTTTTTCCACTTTTTCAAGCACTTCTCCAAGGGTATTCACCAAATTGTCTTTATCAAAAACAAGATGTACGTTCTTAAATGTACTATCATAATTGGTCATAGTTACATAATACAAGGGTAGTGTATTCATACCATTTTCAGGCATATTTTTTTGAGTGAGAACCTCAGTGATCTCTCTGCAACGATCAGTGCGGAAATTAAAACAAATAACAACATCGTTTTCTTTAATTATTCCAATTGGATTTCCGGAAACATCTGTAGCTATTATAGGTTTTATAAATTCATCGGTAACATTTTCTGAATAGGATGTTTCAATTTCTTTTAAAATGTTTGTTGTTTTTTTACCAATTCCTTTAACAAGCAGATCATATGCAAGTTTAACCCGTTCCCATCGTTTATCCCTGTCCATGGCATAATAGCGACCGATAACACTTGCTATTTGCGGGGAAGTACTGCTCTCTCCTTTGGAGAGGTTTGTAGTGCGATGTAAATGATCTTTGAGATTTTTTAAATAACTTAATCCACTTTTTGGATCAGTATCTCTACCATCTGTAAAAGCATGGATAAACACCTGTTTTAGCCCTTTCGCTTTCGCCAGTTCACATAAATAATGTAAATGAGTTTGAGAAGAATGCACTCCACCTTCAGAAACTAGTCCAATAAAATGAACAGCTTTATTGTTTTGTTTAGCATATTCAAAAGCTTTTACAAGCGTGGGATTATGATCGATTGTTTTTTCGCGAATTGCTTTGTTGATCAATTCCAGATCTTGATAAACAATTCTTCCTGCACCAATATTGAGATGTCCAACTTCACTGTTACCCATTTGCCCTGAGGGCAATCCAACATTTTCACCGGAAGTAAGCAAAGTAGAGTGAGGATATTTATTATATAAACTATCTACAAATGGTGTATTAGCATTTGCTATTGCATCCGATTTTGAACCATCACCAAGTCCCCAGCCATCTAAAATTATCAATGCTACTTTTTTCATAGGTTACTAATGTTATGTTAAATGTAAGATGTGAAATGGAAAATGTGGGTTTTGGCTTTGCGATTGGCTTTTAACCATCTAACATCTGCCATTTTACATTTTACATATCACTAAATGTGATCTCAAAAATACTTCCTTTTGGTGAATTGTTTTTTAGAGAAATTGTCCCTCCGTGTTGTTCTACCATATAGTTAACAATATATAATCCAAGCCCTGTGCCTTTAGTTTTACGGGTTTCTTCATTTCCTATCCGATAAAATTTTTGAAAAATTGCAATTTTTTCAGAATCTAAAATCCCACTTCCTTCGTCAGAAACAGTCAAAACAATTTTTTCATTCATTTTTTTTAAACTTATTGTAATCGTTGAATTTTCGGGAGAATATTTTACACTGTTTTCAACCAAGTTTAAAATTATGGAAGGAAAATTTATTCTGTCAATATCCATATATACATCAGGTTCAATTTCCAAAACCATTTTTTGTTTATAGTTAAATGAAGCTATGGTTTGGTTCATCCCTTCTGTAATATATTCAGATAGGTTACAATTTTCTTTGTGAAGCGAATAAAAATTATTTTCAATTTGAGTAGCTAGCAAAATATTTTCCACTAAGTTATTGAGTCGTTCTGTATCATTGATAGCATTGGCAATGATCTCTTTTTGTTTTTCACGATTAAGTTCATGTTTCTGAAGCGTCTGTAATTGCAATTTGGTGGAGGCTATTGGGGATTTTAGCTCATGAGAAACTGATGATAAAAAATTTTGTTGTTGAAATGAGAGTTCTTCTTCTCGTTTAAATGTTTTACGGATTTGAAAAATTCCTAAAAGCAGAATACCAATAAAAACAATTCCTTCACCTGATATCATTACCCAACGTTTGTGTAATTTGGCGTTCAGTTCATTTCCATTTAGTACCACATCATTGAGTGTAGCCCCTTTGAGCAAATTTAACTCAGTTTTCAAATGATAAATTTCATTATTGAGTTCAATCATCAAATAGCTCCACCAAACAAATTGTAATATCACATAGGCCACCAGAAGATAAAATCCAAAAAGAGGACGTTTTTTATGAGGAGAAAAATTCATTCCTCAAAGATAATAAATTATGAATTGGAGCTTATCACTGGAAGCGTTATAGAATATCTCCTAAATCCTAATCATTCAATGTTTTCCCTAAACTATTTCCCATACTAAAACAGCCCTGAAGTAAATAGCCTCCTGTTGGGGCATCCCAGTCGAGCATTTCTCCAATAACATAGTTGCAAGGCAATTTTTTTAGTTGAAATGTGGCGTCTATTTCATCTAAAGAAATTCCTCCAACTGTTGAAATGGCTTCATCAATGGGTGCTACACTTGTAATAAGTAAAGGAAAGTTTTTAATTTTTCGTGAGAGTATTTCAATAGATGTAAAATCTTCTTTGCTTAAAATGGTTTTAAGTAATGTTAATTGAATTTGATTAAAATTTAATTCGTTTTCCAAATGTTTGGCTAATGACTTACTCCCTCTGTTTGAAATTTTATTTTTTAGTTGCTCAACTGTTAATGATGGTTTTAAATCAATAAATAAATTTGCTTTGCCAAATAAATTCAGTTGTTTTCTGATCTCCCCACTCAAAGCATAGATTCCGCTGCCTTCTAAACCAAATTTGGTAATGATCGCTTCGCCTTTTTTTTCTGCACTGCCACATTTTAATAAAATATTTTTTAATGATTTACCCTCAGCAATTGTGATAAATTCATTATTCCATTTTATTCCAAAAGCACAATTGGAGGATTGAAAAGGAACAGTTGTAATTTTTTTTTCTACAAAATAATTTGCCCACTTTCCATCTGAGCCTGTTATTTGCCAGCTTGCTCCCCCCAACGCAAAAACAGTAATGTCCGGATTTATGGTAATAGATTGGTTTGTGGTTTCAAAAAGCAGTTCATTGTTTTTCCATCCTTTCCAATGATGTTTTGTTTTTATCGAAACATTTTTTTTCTTCAATTCATTTAAAAATGCATTGAGTACATCAATTGGTTTTATTCCCTTGGTTGGAAAAACACGCCCGCTGCTTCCTACAAATGTTTCTATACCCATGTTGTTGAACAGGTTTCGAAGATCAATATTGCTAAAAGAGGAAATAATTTTTGAAAAAAAAGAGGAAGGAGTATATCTGGAGATGAATATTGCAGGCTCTTCTGAGTGTGTTAAATTAAATCCGCCATCACCCGCAACTAAAAATTTTCTTCCGAGTGTATTGTTTTTTTCATAAATAGTAATATCAAATTTGTTTTCGTCAAGGGTCGCTGCCAACATCAATGCAGCAGACCCTCCACCAATTATTGCGACTGATTTTTTCATATAAATTTTCTATTCTTCTGCAGTATCTTGTAAAAACGAAGCTTCTTCAGTTTTAATTGAATCAGACACTAAACTATTGATCTCAGTAATTTCATTGTTTGTTAAATATCGCCACTGCCCGATAGCAATTTCATCTAATTTAATATTCATGATTCGAACCCGTTTCAGCTTGATAACATTGTATCCTAGCACTTCACACATTCTTCTGATTTGTCGGTTTAATCCCTGTGTTAATATTATTCTAAAACTATTTTTACTTTTTTGTTCGATAAAACATTTTTGAGTTACCGTTTCTAATATGGCTACTCCATTGCCCATTTTTTTTATAAATTCCGGAGTTATTGGCTTATCAACAATAACCACATATTCTTTTTCATGATTATTTCCGGCTCGTAAAATTTTATTTACGATATCGCCATCATTAGTGAGGAATATCAACCCTTCCGAAGGCTTATCCAGTCTGCCTATTGGAAAAATCCGTTTCGGATAATTGATAAAATCAATGATGTTGTCTTTGTCTTTTAGGTCAGTGGTGCAGGTAATTCCAATCGGTTTGTTGAAAGCTAAATAAATGAAAGGTTCTTTCTGTTTTAATTCTCTACCATCAATTTTTATTACATCTCCCGTGTTAACTTTTGTTCCCATTTCCGGCTTTGACCCATTAATGGTAACTCTTCCGGCTTCAATAAGTTTATCCGCTTCTCTTCTGGAACAAAAACCTGTTTCACTAATAAATTTATTTATTCGTGTTTGCATAAAATCAAAGCTAATGAATTTTTTATCTCATATCTCACATCTCATATCTCATATCTCACATCTCACATCTCACATCTCATATCTCATATCTCACATCTCACATCTCACATCTCACATCTCACATCTCATATCTCACATCTCATATCTCACATCTCATATCTCATATCTCTTTTTACCTTAAATTCGCAGTACAAATATGTCTTACACTTTTTTAAATACTCCTATTGAATACCTCAAAGGCGTTGGTCCCCAAAAGGCTGATTTGCTTCGGAAAGAATTACATATTTTCAAATATTCCGATTTGCTTACTTTTTACCCTTTCAGATACGTTGATCGTACAAAGTTTTATAAAGTAAAAGAAATAAATGCCGATTTACCTTTTGTTCAGCTGAAAGGAAAAATTGTTAATACAAAAATGGTCGGTGCAAAACGTACCCAACGTTTTGTTGCAACATTTGCTGACAATACCGGAACACTTGATTTGGTTTGGTTTCAAGGAGCAAAATGGTTTTCTGATAAAATAAAACAAAGTGCCACAGATGAATACATTGTGTTTGGAAAACCAACAATTTTTAATGGTGTTTTTAATATTTCTCACCCTGAAATTGAGCTGGTGGGTGAAGAAAATACTACCTTGGCGAGTGCACTTCAAGCAGTATATAACAGCACCGAAAAATTAAAATCAAGAGGCTTAGATACCAAAGGTATTTCTCGTTTACAAAAAGTGTTGGCTCCTGTACTTAAAAATAATATTCCGGAAACGCTCTCAAATTCTGTTATTGACCGTTTTCAAATGCTTTCCCGGGAAGACGCAATAAAACAAATTCATTTTCCGCAAAATCCGGAAATGCTGAAAAAAGCAGAGTTCCGTTTGAAATTCGAAGAATTATTTTTTATTCAACTCAAATTATTAAAACAAAAAGTACTGCGTGAAACAACTGTTCGGGGTTTTGTTTTTTCAAAAGTGGGTGATTATTTCAATAATTTTTACAACAATTATTTACCATTTGAATTAACAAATGCTCAAAAGCGCGTCATTAAAGAAATCCGACTCGATATGTGCTCCGGTAAACAAATGAATCGCTTGCTACAAGGTGATGTTGGCAGTGGAAAAACATTGGTTGCTTTAATGAATATTCTCATTTCGTTGGATAACGGATTTCAAACATGCCTGATGGCACCAACTGAGATCCTCGCTAATCAGCATTTTGAAACGATCTCCGGGTTACTTGCCCCATTAAATATAAATGTTGGTATACTCACCGGCTCTAAAAAAGTAAAACAACGAAAACTCATTCACCAACAATTACAAAATGGTGAAATGCAGATCTTAATAGGAACTCATGCGTTACTTGAAGATGAGGTTCAGTTTAAAAATATCGGTTTAGTGGTGATTGATGAACAGCATCGTTTTGGAGTAGCTCAACGTGCTAAAATGTGGGAAAAAAATACACAGGCACCTCATATGCTGATTATGTCTGCAACCCCCATTCCACGTACTTTAGCAATGACACTCTATGGCGATCTGGATGTGAGTGTGATCGATGAAATGCCCCCCGGAAGAAAAGCGATACAAACACTTCACCGTTTCGATAATCACCGGGATAATGTGTTTGGTTTTATGAAACAACAAATTGCTTTAGGAAGGCAGATCTATGTGGTATATCCGCTTATTAAAGAATCTGAAAAGTTGGATTATAAAGACTTGATGGATGGATATGAAAGCATATCAAGAGCATTTCCTGCTCCACAATACCAGGTAAGTATTGTACATGGGCAGATGAAGGCTGATGCAAAGGACTTTGAAATGCAGCGTTTTGTAAAAGGACAAACCAATATAATGGTTGCAACCACAGTAATTGAAGTAGGAGTAGATGTTCCCAATGCAAGTGTTATGGTGATTGAAAGTGCCGAACGTTTTGGTTTATCGCAGTTGCATCAGTTACGTGGCAGGGTGGGTAGAGGTGCTGAACAATCGTATTGTATCTTAATGACTTCCTATAAATTGAGCAGTGATGGCAAATTGCGTATGGATACTATGTGCCGCACAAATGATGGTTTTGAAATTGCCGATGTCGACCTGAAACTACGTGGCCCGGGTGATATGTCCGGAACTATTCAAAGTGGTGTTCTGGATTTGAAGATCGCTGATCTGGCAAAAGATGCACAAGTACTGCATTCTGCACGGAATATGGCAATTGAAGTTTTGTCTGAGGATCCCAATCTCGAAAAACCCGAAAATAGCTCCATTGCTTATCAACTCGCGATGAACAATAACAACCGAATCAATTGGAGTAGAATTTCGTAAGGATAAACTTTCAGATATATTAAGCAATCCCTAACGGTGGTTCTAAAAATTAAATTTTTACCGCAAAGAACGCAGAGAAATAAAAACGCAAATAGCGCTAAGGCAGTAGAATAAGCGCTTTGCGAACTTTGCGAATTCTTTGTGAACGGAGTTTATCCTGAGCGGAGGCGAAGGCCGGTTTAATTTTTTTTGAATTTTTAGAACTGCTCTTAATTAATCTTTATCCCTATAAATCCATAGTGAAATTTTTCCCGGTGCTTTATCAGTAGTAAAATCAGTACTTTCATCACTTAGATTAATTTTTACATCCCCAAATTTTTTAGATTTAACTGACCATGCAGTAATTCCCATTTGGTTTTGACTTACACCATAATGCTCATCAAAATATGTTTTAAAAGTTTTAAAAATCGTTTCTACAGTGCCTGTATCCGTTATAAAAATAGCTGCTTGAATTTCATTTAATCCTCTTTCATCAAAATTGTAAGTGATATTGAAAGAACCTTCTGTAGGCAGCTTGTATTCATAATACAAATAACCACTATCTATTTCAAGTTCTTTACTTTTCTCTCCCTTTTCTATAATAGAATAAGTATCACCCAAACTAAATCCTCTGAAAACCCCGTCATCACTGCGCATTACATTTTCAAACACAGAACCATATTCTGCCAATTTTGATTTTGGACTGGTACAAGAAGTAATAGATATCAAAACTGCGAAAATGCACGCATAGCGATAGTTATTCGATTTCCGAATATATTTTAGTCTATCGCTCCCCTCTCCGAGTTTATCCTGAGCCTGTCGAAGGAGAGAGAGGGGTTGGGGGTGAGGTCTAAGAAAACGGTCCAATTCATAATGGGTATTAGTTTTGCCTATGGTTTTAACTCTGTAAGACATTTTTTTTAATCTGTTTCCCATTAATTTTGATTTAGTAGCAACACAAAGTAAGCCTTTTATTTTGTTTTTAACACAAAGACCTGTTAGGTTTTTTTAACCTGACAGGTCTAAATCATCACTTCAATGCCTTTATTGCCAGAAAAATTCAACACCAACTGTAATATCATTAATTTTATCATTCAATATTTTCATCAATGAACATCAAAGGAATACATTTTAATTCAGAATTTAGTTTTAAAACCAGTCGTAGTGGGGGAGCTGGCGGACAAAATGTAAATAAAGTTGCTACAAAAGTGGAGCTGGATTTTGATGTCATTAATTCTTCTTTGCTTACCACCGAACAAAAAGAAGTGATTCTAAACAAATTAAAAAATAAAATTTCGAAGGATGGTATTTTGCAAATTGTTGCACAAACCGAGCGAAATCAATTAGGCAATAAAGAGATTGCTATCAAAAATTTTTACGACCTTCTTAAAAAATGTTTTATTGTTCAAAAAAAGCGCAAACCAACCAAACCTTCCAAAGGTGCTAAAGAAAAACGGTTGAAGTCTAAAAAACGAAATTCCGATATTAAAAAACTTCGCAAAGGAGATTGGTAAAGTAAATTCCTTTTTTTTATTTGGGGTAAAGCCCTTTAAATAGTGCATTTACGAAAGTATTCTCTTGATGTCGTCCAACAAGCGACTCATATCCTTTTCAATGATTGTCCATACTATCTGATAATCAATCCCCATATAATCATGAACTATTCTATTTCGGAAACCTCGTATTCGAAACCAGTTAATCTCAGGGTGAGCATCTTTAAAGTCTTCTGGAAGCCTGTTTGCCACTTCGCCAATAATTTCGAAGTTCCGGATAACAGCGTCAAGAGTTTTTGAATCCGCCAAAAATGTATCAAAAGAATGGCCTTTGGTATAATCATTTATCTTTTTGATGGAATCTATGATATCCTGAAGAAGTAGAAGAGGGTCTCGTTTAGACATAGCTTAAATCCGGTTCAATTTGTTTAAAATAGACCGGTCTGATCCCATTTTTAGAAACCAGATCTACTTTTCTGTGCAATATACTCTCTAATTCGTTTGCTAGATCTATAAATTCCAAGCCCACTGGCTTCTGAAAATCAACCAAAATGTCAATATCGCTTTCTTCTGTTTGTTGTCCCCGCCCATAACTTCCAAAAATTGCAATGTTACTAATCCCGTACTTTAAGCTAAGGCGGTCTTTATTACTCTTTAAGGTTCTTAATATGTCTTGTAACCTTGTCATAATTCTTCGGAATCGATTAATATAATTGCGGGTCTGTTTTTGTTGCCGGATAAATCTGTAAAAGGAAATGGAATCAGAACAATGTCACCTTTATTCATTTATATCGTTCTTTCAAGTCATTAACTGAATAAAGGGTTTCTTCATCTTCGAGAAAATCAAATGCTTTCGATTCCGAAGTCAGTTTTTGAATTCCTTGCTGAATAATTTTATCATCAATCTTACTCAATAAAAATTCAGCAAAATCATTTACCTCTTTGATTTTCATATCAGGTAGTTGCCGGATTTTACCTATGGTATTATCAATTAAAACTTGTCTGGTCATTGTCTTTAGAATAAATGTGGATTATATTTTAGCAAAGTTAATGTTTTTAATCGAAACAAATATCTCTTTAGTTTGTAATACCCCCAACACTAAAACGCCCCGCAATTTGCAGGACGTTTTAAACTATAAAATAAAATGTGTTCTTTTTTGGCTTATTATTTAAGCTCTGTAACAATAATTAAACCAATGCTCCCCCTGTGTCATCAGTAATTTTATGCAGCATGTTTTTTTGAACGTTGGGAAATTTTTACTAAAGCTCGTAAGGTTTCATTCACCAATGCAGAATAGAAAAAAAATTTGCAACATCAGCATCAAGTAACACAAGGTTGGTTCCTGTGGCATATCGCTTTGCATATTTTCCGCGTGTTCCTTTACTGAAATCATATTCAGAAAGCATTTCCTTTTGATGTTTATTCTTCATATTGTTTGATTTCTTTTCGTGACGCCTTTCTGGCACTAATGATTCGAAAGTACAAAAAAATTATAACAGCGTTCGCTTTTCTACCTGTAACCCCATTCACACTTGCCCACTCCTCAGCATAACTCGTAAAGGGGAAGTAGTTTCCGATTACATTTCTAATTTCAAAATCGAAATCAAATTTTTGTTTAACAAATCAAAATAGTTGTTATCCAATACACCAAGTCGCCCAATTACCAAATCTCTATCGATTGTAGCAAACTTATTGAGTTTAATTAGTGATACCTTTTTAAGTCCGTTTGAATCTGAAGGTTGGAGGTGTATATCAAATTATGTTCTTCGCACTCTACAAAGCGTCTTGGCTTTTTCTTTCCAAAGCTGACTGGCTATAATGAAAGTTGAATTCGGTTATCAATATATTGATGAATTAATGCGTTGATAAGTGACTGATATGAAAGTCCTGATTCAATTGCTTTTATTTTCAGTTTGAAAATTTCCTTTTCAGTGAGGCGAATACTTATTTGTTTTGATTTTACAATGGTATGGTACGCAGCTTTTTTTGCCAACTCCAGCTCTTGCTTTGCTTTTCTGCTTTTTTTGAGAGACTTATTTTCGTATGCAACGATAATTTCGTTCTCTTCTTCTGAATAATTTTTCATAGACATTGTTCTTCTTATAAATATTTTTTTGTTGCTTTTCTGCTTGGAATAATTGTTTTCAGAAATAGTTCGCTTTCAGATTCAACATAGGGAACTAAGTAAACATAATCATCATAAACGATAGCGTAAATCTTTTGTCCCGGGTATTTGGACTGATTAGGATGTTCATAAATCTCAATAATATAATTGCTGTGGATGGCAACAACTATTTCCTCAAATGAAATACCCCTTTTCTTTTTTAATTCTTCGTTTTTATCTATGTTCCAATTAAAAACTTTCAAGTTCAAAGGTAATAAATTTTTTAATCGAAACCTATATCGCGCAGACTTAACTGTAGCTGAATACTAAAGACGTCACGCCTAAACGTGACATTTTAAACTATAACAATAAAATGTATTCTTTTTTACCCACAACCTAAGCGCTTACCCACAAGCCCGCCCGGCAGCTTAGCTCGTACAGGGCAAGCCCCTTCACACCTGCCCACCCGCCTAGCCTAGTACGGGGAAACCAGGTAAACATAACCGGGAGGATTATGCAGCATGAGACAAACCGATATTTTCCAATAAAATTTTTTGCAGCGTGTCTAAATTGCCAAGGTTTTCTTTCGCATTCAATATCTCTATGCCCGCTAATTTTCCATTCTCTGCATAATCAAAAGCTATCCCTTTCGCGTAGTGCTCAGTGGTTACAGTAGTTTCTATAAAAGTAATATAGAGAGCGTCCGCTTCTTTATCATAAGTTATTTTCATGATTCAAAAATAATAAGTATAAACAGTAATAACAACTATTCTATCCTCCTCTTCAGCAAATATAGGTCTGATTAGTTTTATATGATATGTTTTTCCATTCCATTCTTTGTCATAAACAAACTCTTTTTTACACTCCCATTTTCCTAAATCTCCCATTTCCCATTTCTCCGTTTTTATTGAATCTATTACTTCTTCTTTTGTAAATCCTCTTTTAGGAATATTAGCTGTGGCGTGTGCAGTAAAAATTATCGGCTTCATTTATTTACATGGAGCACGCCTAAACGTGACATTTTAAACTATAACAATAAAATGTATTCTTTTTTACCCACAACCTAAGCGCTTACCCACAAGCCCGCCCGGCAGCTTAGCTCGTA
>JAHEYA010000232.1 GCA_023251855.1 Bacteroidota bacterium | reverse complement strand
TATAATCCGTTTTCTTTATCTAAATAAGATTGAACCACATCAATTGAATTATCGACAACATCACTTAGTGCAGTAATAAATGTACCTTGTTTTGCCAAAGATAACGCATGTTTTAAAGCATCTGCTTCTTTAGGAATATATTCATAAGACTGCTTAGGATTTTCTTTTACAATACCTTCAACCAAAAGTTTTACAATATCATCCGCCTCTCTACCACGTAAAAATTTATCCTGGCGGATAATAATGTGATCGAACATTTGTGCGGAAATTTGTCCCAACTCTTTGATATCAGAGTCTCTTCTGTCACCGGTACCGGTGATTATCCCAATTTTATCCTCTGAATCTATTGTGTCTAAAAATTCTTTAATTCCTTTGAAACCATCAGGGTTATGAGCAAAATCGATCATCACTTTAAAATCTTTAAAGTTAAAAATATTCATTCTACCGGGGGTTTGTGCCAGTGAAGGAATAAATGTTGCCAAAGGCAAACGGATATCTTCAATTTTAAATCCATACACATACGATGCAAGTGTTGCTGCAAGTACATTGTAGATCATGAATGTAACTTTTCCTCCAAATGTTAATGGAATTAATGAAACTTTTTCAACTCTGAATTTCCAATCTCCTTTTTTTATAGTGATATATCCGTTCTCGTAAATAGCTGCAATTCCGCCTGCTTTACAATGTTCACGAACAACCGGACTATTTTCATCCATGCTAAAATAAGCTACATTGCAATCTGCATTTTTACCAATATCAACACAATATTTATTATCCGCATTCAGCACTGCATAACCAGCCCGCTTAACACTTTCAACCACAACTGCTTTCACTTTTGCCATTTCTTCCAATGTATGGATATCAGACAGGCCCATGTGATCGGCTTGAACATTGGTTACCACGGCAATATTACATTTATTAAATCCAAGACCGGCTCTTAAAATACCACCACGAGCGGTTTCCAGGACTGCAAACTCAACTGTTGGATCTTTCAAAATAAACTCAGCACTTACCGGCCCGGTGGTATCACCCTTTGTAAGCTTTGAATTACCAACATATATTCCATCAGAAGTTGTGAAACCAACTTTAAACCCATTATTTTTTACAATATGAGAAATTAAACGGGTTGTGGTAGTTTTACCATTGGTGCCTGTTATAGCAATAATTGGTATTCTGCAGGTTTTGCCGGGAGGGTACAACATGTCGATAACGGGAGCTGCCACATTGCGCGGTAAACCTTTGGCAGGTGCAAGGTGCATCCTAAAGCCGGGTGCAGCATTTACTTCTAAAACAACTCCGCCTGTGACTTCCAGAGGTTCGCTTAAATTCGCTGCCATAATATCGATACCGCAAATATCCAATCCGATGATCCGGGAAATCCGTTCACAAATAAATATATTGTGTGGATGAACAGTGTCAGTAATGTCTGTAGAAGTGCCTCCGGTACTTAGGTTGGCGGTACCTTTCAAATAACAGGTCTCATTTTTTGCAAGAACTGTTTCTACAGTATAATTTTTTTTTGTTAATTGTTCGGTAGTTTCTCTATCAACACTGATCTCGGTTAACACATTTTCATGACCGTAACCTCTTCTTGGATCTTTATTTTCAATATCAATTAATTGTTGGATGGTGGAAACGCCATCACCATTGACATGTGCAGGTTCGCGCAAAGCGGCAGCAATAAATTTATGGTCGATTACAAGAATCCTGAAATCAAAACCGGAAATAAATTTTTCTATAATTATTTTTCGTGAATATTTTTTAGCATGTTCAAAAGCTGCATTAGCTTCTTCCATTGTTTTTACATTGATTGACGCGCCTTTCCCGTGATTGCCATCAAGAGGTTTAAACACTAATGGAAAACCAACTTTTTTTACAGCATCTTCCAAATCCTCCAACTGACTAATGCAAACGCCTTTTGCCACAGGTATCGCAGCATCCTGCAACAACCGTTTTGTTTCATCTTTATTACTTGCAATGTCAACAGCGATGGAACTTGTACGATTAGTCATAGTGGCACGAAAACGAACCTGATTTTTTCCATAGCCTAATTGTATCAATGATTCATCATTTAAGCGAATAAAAGGAATATCACGGGCAACAGCTTCGTCAATGATAGAGCCTGTGCTGGGTCCAAAGCGATTATCTTCTCTTATTTCACGCATTGCATGAATATCATTCAGTAAATCGTACTCCGTACCGCTAACAAGAGCTTCAGCAATTCGAACAGCTGCTTTTGCAGCATAGATACCTACTTTTTCTTCAATGTATGAAAAGACAACATTATATATTCCGGGAGTTGTGGTACTTCTTGTTCTGCCAAAACCACACTCCATACCCGCTAAAGATTCTATTTCAAGGGCAATATGTTCAATCACATGTCCCATCCAGGTTCCTTCTTTTACGCGGGAAAAAAAGCCTCCTTTAAAATTTTCGGAACAACGGTGCTCTATCATTTCCGGAAACATTTTTTCCAAACGTTCCGAAAAACCATTGATTTTATTGGTAGGAAAATTTTCGAGCTCTTCAAGATCAAGCCTCATTACTATTAGTTTTCCTCTACGGATAGACCAATAATTAGGGCCTCTCATCACTTTTATATCAACAATTTTCATAGTTCAGTTTTAAAATGAGTAATGAAAATAACTATTTTAGTGATACACATTACATTTTGTTCAAAACAAAGTTAGAAACAAAAAAAATAAGATTTAAAATAAGGGAATGTTAATTTAATTTTACACCCAAATCAAATGGATTTATAGATATGAGTATTGAGATAAAAAAATAGCTCATAGCTCTCAGGTTAGCATCCAATGTCATTAAGTTAAGGGATTTGATCCCAGCAATCGCATTTTCTCGACTCCGCCTCGAAATGAACTGTGCACGCGGAGTTTCGGAATCGAGAACATTGTACGTAAGGGGATATTGAGATAGATTTATTTGACAAATAAATTTGATTAAACTGTAATGACGCAAGAGCAAAAAGCCATACGAACTACTTATATAAGCCTTAGCGGAAATATAGGACTGGCAATTGTTAAGTGGGTGACAGGTTATTTAGGCAATTCACATGCATTAATTGCAGATGCAGTAGAATCAACAACGGATATTTTTACTTCTTTACTTGTTTTATTCGGGCTGAAATATTCCAGTAAACCGGCTGATAAAAATCATCCTTACGGTCATGGTAAGGCTGAACCTTTAATCACATTTTTAATGGTTGGTTTTTTAATTACTTCAGCCGTTGTAATTGCTTATGAAAGTATTCAACATATCTCAATGCCTCGTGAATCGCCTAAATCTTATACACTTATTGTAATTGGAGCAATAATTATTATTAAAGAATTATTTTACAGAATGGTTAGTAAAAAAAGCCATGAAACCAATAGTTCTGCATTGAAGGCTGAAGCATGGCACCACAGGGGAGATGCGATCACTTCATTAACTGTTTTTGCGGGAATTGCTATCACTTTAATTTTTGGAAAAGGATACGAATTTGCTGATGACTGGGCAGCATTGATTGCATCCGTTGTTATTCTTTACAATAGCTATTTAATTTTCAGACCGGCTCTTGGAGAGATTATGGATGAGCACTTGTATGATGAGTTGGTGGCTGAGATCAGAGTGGTTTCTAAAAAGGTTGACGGAGTGGTTGATACTGAAAAATGTTATGTAAGAAAAACAGGAATTAAATTTCATGTTGATTTGCATATTGCTGTGAATTCAAACATTACTGTGAAGGAAGGTCATGAAATTTCGCATCATGTGAAAGACAGGCTAAAGCTTGAATTACCTCAATTAGCTGATGTTTTGATACATATTGAACCGGATGTGGAGTAGAATTGACTGGTTACTAGTAATTCCTAATCCTCTACCTTATGATGCAATGATTGTTCAGCAGCATGTTTAACAATGCTGTGTGTTTCTTCACCACCTAAATAGTTGCCGATCAGGTTATGTCCCAAATAAATAAGCGGAGTAAGAGCGATCGCAATAATTAATTTAAAGGTATAACCTGTTAGTGCAGCATTTAGAAATACATCAGTGGTCATTTTTCCGGGTAACCAAAATGCAATACCTAATACTACAAAAGTATCAATCAGTTGTGAAACTACAGTAGAACCGGTACTTCTGAGCCATATCATTTTGCCCCCGGTTTTATCACGTAAGAGCCAAAAAATAAAGACATCTGTAAATTGAGAAGTTAAAAAAGCTACAATGCTGCCAACGATGATCCAAAGGCTTTGTCCGAAGACTGCATAAAACTGCTCATCTGTAACAGTTGAAATTCCAACTGCAGCAGGTATTTTAATTGCAAAAAGTAAAATAATAAATGCGTATCCTATCAGAGATGCAGTGATCAACGAAAGTTTTTTTACACCAGTTTTACCGAAATGTTCATTAATAATATCAGTTGTTATAAATACGATTGGCCAGGGGATAATGCCTATACTCATTATGAATGGCCCTATTTGAATAAGTTTGCTACCGATCAGTTCAGCAACAATTGCATTGGTGATAAAAATACCAGCAAGGATGATGTATACAAGTTCTCGTTTTGATTTAAACATGCCTTTTAATTTAGGATTTAAGGATTAAAGGATTTAGGATTTAAACCATTTAAAAATTCTTCGATAGCATTGTAAATATAGTTAAGGTCAACATTTGAAATGCAGTAAGGAGGCAGCACATACATTACATTTCCCAGTGGACGAAGAATAATTCCTCTCGAAATAAAAAATTCAGAAATATGTTCGGCCAAGGAATTTAAGTAATGAGTTTGTTCAGATGTTTTGATCTCAAATGCGATAATTGTCCCCATTTGTCGGACATCTATCAATGTTTTATGTGATTTAATTTTTTGTAAAAATAAATGATGTTGCTGCCCGATACATTCAATGTTTTCAGAGGTTTCCGGTTTGTCAAACAAATCCAAACTTGCTAATGCAGCAGAACAAGCAGTAGGATTTGCAGTATAGGAATGACCATGAAAAAAAGTTTTTGTTTTGACATCACTTAAAAAAGCATCATAAATAA
>JAHEYA010000231.1 GCA_023251855.1 Bacteroidota bacterium | reverse complement strand
AAGTACTATTTTATCGGAATTAAAAACAAAGGAGGTCGTGACAGAACCTGAGCTGGGTAAATTCAAAATAAATTCAATTCAAAAGTATATTTCCGGTAGAGTAGATATGACCGGTACAGGCACAGCTTACATTGTTTCAGAAGAAACAGAAGAAGATGTTGTGATATCGCCCAACAAAACGCTTAACGCAATGCATGGAGATACTGTTAGGGTACTTTTATTTGCGAAACGGAGCGGTAAACAAGAAGGTGAAATAGTAGAAGTTATTGAACGTGCAAAAACAAAATTTGTAGGAACAATTCAGCTGTCACAACGTTTTGCCTTTTTGGTGCCTAGCAATAATAAAGTGCATGTTGATATTTATATTCCTCTTGATAAGCTGAATGGTGCTAAAAACGGGCAAAAAGCGATTGCTGAAATTACCGACTGGACCAGAAATGGTTCAAACCCGATTGGTGAGATTACAGAAGTATTGGGCAATGTAGGTGAAAATAATACCGAAATGCACGCAATACTTGCCGAATACGGTTTGCCTTATGAATTTCCAAAAGATGTGGAACGTGCAGCTGACCTGATACCTATTGTTATTACCAAAGAAGAACTTGGAAAGAGGCGCGACTTCCGCAAAATCACAACATTTACTATTGACCCTGTTGATGCAAAAGATTTTGATGATGCACTTTCAATTCAAAAGCTGGAAAACGGAAACTGGGAAATAGGCGTACACATTGCAGATGTGAGCCATTATGTAAAGCCTGAATCGATGATCGATAAAGAAGCTGTTGATAGAGCTACCTCTGTGTACCTTGTGGATAGAGTTGTTCCGATGTTGCCAGAAGTATTATCAAATAATGTTTGTTCACTTCGCCCCAATGAAGAAAAATTATGTTTTTCGGCAGTGTTTGAAATGACGGATGAAGCAGAAGTTGTAAAAGAGTGGTTTGGAAGAACAATTATTAATTCCGACAAACGATTTGCTTACGAAGATGCACAGCTGATAATCGAAACAGAGGAGGGGGATTATTGTGATGAGATATTAACACTTGATCGTTTGGCAAAAATATTACGAGCCAATCGTTTTAAAAAAGGAAGTATTGCTTTTGAAAAAATGGAAGTAAAATTTCATTTGGATGAAGTAGGAAATCCTACCGGTGTATTTTTTAAAACTGCAAAAGATTCGAATCAATTGATTGAAGATTTTATGTTGCTGGCTAACCGTAAAGTAGCTGAATTTGTTGGTAATCAAAAGGAGAAGAGAGAGGCAAGTCAGCAATTAAAAGAAAAAGGACAACGTGCTTTTGTATATCGAATTCATGATAAACCAAATCCAGATAAGCTTGCCAATTTTTCAGAATTTGTTGCAAAATTTGGATATAAATTAAATATAAAAAATGAAAAAGCGGTTGCAGATTCACTCAATAATTTATTGAAAGAAGTGAATGAAAAAAAAGAAGCCGGAATGATAGAGATGCTTGCTATCCGTACAATGGCAAAGGCAATATACACTACCAAAAACATAGGTCATTATGGTTTGGGCTTTGAATATTATACTCACTTTACATCACCAATTCGCAGGTATCCCGATGTGATGGTACATCGGCTATTGCAACATTATTTGGATGGAGGTAAAAGTCCGGATATTGAAAAATTAGAAGCACAATGCAAACATTCTTCTGATATGGAAAAGCTTGCAGCAGACGCTGAACGAGCTTCTATCAAATACAAACAAGTACAATATTTAACTGATAAAATAGGTGTTGAATTTGATGGCGTTATTTCAGGTGTTACCGAGTGGGGTGTATTTGTTGAAATCATAGAAAATCATTGTGAAGGCATGGTTCGTTTGCGTGAGTTACGTGACGATAGTTATTATTTTGATGAAGATAATTATTGTTTAAAAGGTCGCAAAACCGGTAAAACACTAACGCTTGGTGATACAGTAAGGATTGAAGTAAAACGTGCTGATCTGGTAAAAAAACAATTGGATTTTGCGTTGGTTGAAGTAACAAAAGAAAAAACATCCGAACCATCTTACAGAAAAGAAAAAAACAATTCCTTCGAAAAAAAATCCTTTGGAAAGAACAAACATGACCGTCACAAGAAACATAAAAAACCTCAAAACACAATTACTGAGGAAAAGTGGACACCGCCTGTAACCCTTGAACCAACGATAAAAAAAGAGCTTCCGAAAAAACCACTAGCCCCGGGTAAAAATTTTAATGAAGAGTGGGGTTTTGAGATTTAAAGGTAATATTACTCTTGATAATAAACCCTTTTCACTCTTCTGGAAACATTTGTTAATATTTCATAAGCAATTGTTCCTACATCTTTTGCAACTTCTGTAATTGGGTAAGCTTCGCCAAAAACAATTACTTCATCATTTTCATTAGCATTGATATCAGTGATATCTATCATGCACATATCCATACAAACGTTGCCAACAATAGGCGCTACTTTGCCTTTCACAATCATTTTGCCTTTGCCGTTGCTGAGTTTACGGCTTAGTCCATCAGCATAGCCTATTGGAACTGTAGCGATTTGTATATCGCGTTTAGCAACTCCTTTGCGGCTATAACCAATTGTTTCGTGTGCTGCAATATTTTTTATTTGTGAAATACTTGTTTTTAATGTACTCACATTTTGTAAATTCTTTTGCTCGTTGGTACTGGTTCCTATTCCGTATAATCCAATACCAAGGCGTACCATTTCAAATTGTGCATCCGGAAACCGAGTGATACCTGCTGAATTTAAAATGTGTTTCATTATTGGATAAGTAAAATGTGTTTTTATTTTTTCACACATTGCATTGAATTTTTTTATTTGTATCAATGTGAAATCATCATGCTCGCTTTCATCACTGGCTGCAAGATGAGAGAAAACAGATTTGATAATTAGATATTTGTTATTTTTTATACGAACGATCAACTCATTAATTTCATCCTCATCAAAACCTAACCGGTGCATTCCTGTGTCCAGCTTAAGGTGTATAGGAATAGGCTCTGCATTATGTTCGCTGCGTTTTAATGTATCTTCAAATAAACTCAACACACGGAAACTATAAATTTCCGGTTCCAAGCTATACTGAATCATCGCATCATAGCTTTGTTCCTCAGGATTCATTACCATTATAGGCATCGTAATACCTGCCTTGCGTAATTCAATTCCTTCATCAGCATAAGCAACTGCTAAAAAATCTACACGGTGAAACTGAAGGATGTTGGCTATTTCAAAGCTTCCGCTGCCATAAGAAAATGCTTTTACCATTGCCATGATCTTAGTATCGGGCTTTAATTTTGAACGGAAATAATTCAGATTATGAACGATAGCATTTAAATTAATTTCCAAAATTGTTTCATGTGCTTTTTGTTGAATTACTTTGCTGATAGCTTCAAAACCAAATGTACGAGCACCTTTTAGCAAAATAGTTTCGTCACGAAAAAGTGAATTGTTGAATTGTTTTAAAAATTCTTCTGTTGATCTAAAAAAAACTTTTTCTGTATCAAACTGGTTCATTTGATTTGAAATTCCTTCACCGATTCCTATCAAACGCGAAATTCCCTTTTTATGAATAAGCTCTGCAACCTCCTTATACAAGGTTTCTTCATTGCGACCACTTTGTAAAATGTCTGAAAGAATCAATGTTTTTTTAGGATGTTGTTTTTGCTGATTTAAAAAATCCAATGCGATAGCTAAGGAACCCAAATCAGAATTATAACTATCATTGATAATGGAGCAATTGTTTATTCCTTCTTTTAATTCCAAACGCATGGCTATAGGACTCAAAAAACGCATGCGCTGAGCAATAAGTGAATTTTCGTAACCTAAGTAAAGTAACATGGCCCAGCATTGAATAGCGTTTTCGATACTTGCTTCATCAATAAAAGGAATAGTGATACGAATAAAATCATTTTTGTAAACACCTTGAATCTCCGTGTCAGCAGTGCTTTTGGTAATACGACCAATCAACAGATCGGCACGTAATTTACGCGACCATGAAAAAACTTTTAAATTGCGAAACGCTTTATTGGAGCTGATTTCATCATGTACTAATAGATAATCTTTACAGTAGATCAATAGTTCGGCATGAACAAAAAGTTTTAATTTTTCTTGCACCTTTTGTTTTTGACTTTCAAAATTTTCATTATGAGCTTGCCCGATATTGGTGATCAGTCCTATAGTGGGCTGTATGATTGCTTCAAGCAAATCCATTTCTTCGGGTTTGGAAATTCCGGCTTCAAAAATTCCAATATTATTTTCTTCAGCCATCTGCCAAACTGAAAGTGGCACACCTACCTGAGAGTTAAAACTTTTTGGACTGCGGACTATATTTTTATCTTCACGCATCAGTTGATACAGCCATTCTTTAACAATAGTTTTTCCATTACTTCCAGTAATACCGATAACAGGAATGTTAAATTGTTTGCGATGAAAGGCGCACAATTGTTGCAATGCAAGTAATGTATCGTTTACTAAATAAAAAGTAGCATTTGTAAATTGAAGGTTGTTTTTGGGCAAAATTGAAACCACAAAATGACGAATCCCTTTTTCATACAGGTCGATCAAGTATGCATGACCATCATGACGTTCACCTTTAATAGCAAAAAATAAAGACGTTTCAGCATTGCTGAGTTTGCGACTGTCGATCAACAAATGTTTGATAACGGTATTGGTGTTATCATGCCCGCTTACGGTTGCATTAATTACAGAGGAAATGGTTGAAACAGGATGGCTCATAAATTAATTTTTTGCATCGCGAAAACAATCTCTGCAAAGTGGTTCGTAGTTATTTGTTTCGCCCAGCACAACCAAAGATGATTCATGAGTGATACGGTGCGAATGATTTGCCAGATTGCCACAACGCATACATATTGCATGTACTTTGGTAACATGCTCTGCAATAGCTAAGAGTGCCGGCATTGGCCCGAACGGTTTACCTAAATAATCCATATCTAATCCGGCAATAATCACTCTGACACCACTATCAGCAAGTTGATTGCAGATAGCAGGCAAACCACCATCAAAAAATTGTGCTTCATCAATTCCAACAACTTGTAT
>JAHEYA010000230.1 GCA_023251855.1 Bacteroidota bacterium | reverse complement strand
ATCATTTGAATAATTTCCTTAATACTTGATACTTGTTACCTGATACTTTTTTCTTTATTCCCATTCAATAGTAGCAGGAGGTTTGGAGCTGATGTCGTAAACAACTCTATTAATTCCTTTTACTTTATTAATTATTTCATTGGATACTTTTCCTAAAAATTCATAAGGCAAATGACACCAGTCGGCAGTCATACCATCGGTAGAAGTTACTGCGCGTAAAGCTACAACATTTTCGTAAGTACGTTCATCACCCATAACACCAACGGTTTGCACAGGTAAAAATATTGCTCCTGCCTGCCAAACATCTTTATACAAACCGGACGTTTTTAAATTGTCAATAAAAACATGATCTACTTCTTGTAAAATTTTTACTTTCTCGATAGTTATATCACCTAAAATCCGAATTGCCAATCCGGGGCCCGGGAAGGGGTGTCGATTTAAAATAGCATCATCAATTTTTAAAGATCTGCCAACTCTTCTAACTTCATCTTTAAATAAAGTGTTAAGAGGTTCAACCACTTTTAATTTCATAAAATCCGGTAAACCACCAACATTGTGATGAGATTTTATTGTTGCCGATGCTCCTCCGTTAACAGATATGGACTCAATCACATCAGGGTAAATGGTACCTTGTGCCAGCCATTTCACATCCTGTAATTGTTTTGATTCATCATCAAAAACATCAATAAAAACTTTACCGATCGCTTTTCTTTTTTTCTCAGGGTCACTGATACCGGCAAGTTCAGAATAAAATCGATCTTTAGCATTTACACCTTTTACATTCAAACCTAAGTGTTTATAAGAATCAAGCACGTTCTCAAATTCATTTTTACGTAATAATCCATTATCAACAAAAATGCAAAATAAATTTTTCCCAATTGCTTTGTGAAGCAACACTGCGGCAACACTGGAGTCAACACCACCACTTAAACCAAGTACAACTTTATCATCACCGATTTTTTGTTTTAAATTGTTAATGGAAGTTTCTACAAAAGAGTCGGGAGTCCAGTTTGCAGAACAAGCACAAATGTTTATGCAAAAGTTTTTTAATAAAATTCCGCCTTCAGTTGAATGATACACTTCCGGATGAAATTGTATACCGTATGTTTTTTCATCCTTCACCTGATAACCTGCATATTTTACATCTTTTGTACTTGAAATAATTTCGAAGTTATCAGGAATTTTAGTAATTGTATCAGCATGACTCATCCATACTTGTGAATGATTGCTCAGACCATTAAATAATTCATTATTGTCTTTAATGAACGATAAATTTGCACGGCCGTATTCACGATGTTGCGAGGATAAAACTTCACCACCGAATTTGTGCGCCATTAGTTGAGCACCATAACAAACACCTAACAAAGGTAATTTACCTTTAAATGCTACTAGAACTGGGTTTGGAGATTTAGGGTCACGAACTGAAAAGGGGCTTCCGGAAAGTATAACACCTTTTATAGCGCTTGATATATCAGGGATTTTATTAAAAGGATGAATTTCACAATATACATTCAGTTCTCTCACTCTTCTTGCTATCAGTTGTGTATATTGAGAACCAAAATCGATTATTAAAATTGTTTCTTGCATGAGTGCAAATATAGAAAAAAAAAGCCCCCTCCAACTCCCCCAAAGGGGGAGAGAACCAATGCACAAGCCAGGCAGTATAGAGCTTATGGGTAACAACTCCTCCCCTTGGGGGAGGCTGGGAGGGGCTACACTGTTTAAAAAATTGTTGGTAATTGAAATTGTTTCAAGCATTTTAATGGTAAATGATTTTCTAAACTTGATGACCATATTATTCTTTTTATTCAAGCATGGAAAATTGGTAATACTAATAAAATGAAAAAACAAATCGTGTATATTTTGGTCTGCGTTTTGGCTTTAGCCTGTTCATCCGAAGATAAGAAGAATAAAGATGAGCGAAGAGTATTTAAATATAATGAAATGGCAGGTATTGCTTCTCTGGATCCGGCTGCTGCAAGGTCGTTTGAAAATATATGGGTAATCAATCAATTATTCAATGGATTGGTGCAAATGAATGACTCATTGCAGGTTGTGCCATCTATTGCTAGAGCCTGGAATATTTCAAAGGATGGTTTAACTTATACCTTCTTTTTAAATAGCACCGTTTTTTTTCAGGATAATACATGTTTTGTAGAAGGAAAAGGGCGAAAAGTATCAGCAAATGATTTTGTGTATAGCTTTAACCGATTATTAGATCCGGCTGTTTCCAGCGCTATATCATTGCTTTCAACTGTTGATATAAATAATCACAAAGGGTTTGAAGCAAAAGATGATAGCACATTTGTAGTTCATTTAAAAAAACCTTTTACTCCATTTTTGAGGATATTAACAATGAAATATTTTTCAGCACTTCCAAAAGAAGCGATAACAAAGTATGGAGAAGATTTCAGAAGAAATCCTGTAGGTACAGGGCCTTTTAAATTAAAAATATGGGAAGAAGGTTCAAAAATGGTGCTTGTAAAAAATGAAAATTATTTTGAGTATGAGGATAAGAATCGTTTGCCTTATCTGGATGCAATTTCAGTATCATTTATTAAAGATAAAGAGACATCATTTCTTGGTTTTTTAAAAGGCAATGTTGATATGGTTTCGGGTATTGATGCAATAAACTCAGATGAAGTAATGACTGCTGATGGTGTTTTAAAGGACGATTATAAAAATAAATTCAAGATGCAAACTCAGCCATTTTTGAAGACTGATTATTTAGGTTTTTTGATCGATGAAAATTTGGACATAGTAAAAAAATCGCCACTGAAAATAAAGGCTATCAGACAAGCAATAAACTACGGTTTTGATCGAAAAAAGATGGTAAAATATTTACGAAAAAATTTGGGTGTCGCTGCTACTTCAGGCTTTATCCCATTGGGTTTACCATCCTTTGATTCAAGCAAAGTGAAAGGCTATGATTATGATCCTGATAAAGTGAGAAAGCTATTAATAACAGCAGGTTTCCCGGATGGAAAAGGGTTACCTGAGATTTTTCTTACCACAAGTGAGTTATATCTTGAAGCAGCAGAATATATTCAATCACAGTTAGCAGAGTTTGGTATTAAAATAAAAATTGATGTTCAAAAAGCTTCGGTATTAACAGAGGCAATTGCAAACGGACAAATTTATTTTTTTCGTAAATCATGGATAGCCGACTATCCGGATGAAGAAAATTTTTTATCATTATTTTATGGTAAAAATTGGAGTCCGAAAGGATTTAACTATACCCACTTTTACAATTCTAAATTTGATGAATTGTTTGAAAAATCGCAAACTGAATTAAATGACGTTACCCGAACAAACAATTATCAGCAAATGGATCAACTGCTTATGGATGATGCACCAATTGTGCCTTTGTACTATGATCAGGTGGTAAGATTGGTACAAAATAATATCAGTGGATTAACCTCTAATCCGATGAATATGCTTTCGTTAAAAAAAGTGAAGAAAGTGTAGAGGGAAATTAATAGAGGAAAATTAAAAATTCTTAGCCCATTTCATTCTTTCGCGTTCCTCGGGCGTTTGCATAGCATAAATAAATTTGTTGGTTTCTTCTAACCACTCAAATATCTCTTTTATACTACGTTTCTGATGTTCTTTAATTTGTTCATCAGTAACGGTGTAATGAAAGCCCTTATCAGCATTTTCAGCTTTTGGAATAATTTTGATGCTCATTTTTTTAAAAGTTTTGATAATAAAATTACATCATCAATATCTTGTTTGCGATTTGCATATTGTTTCAATCCTATCAAATGCTCAACTGACACAATATTTACAGAAGTCCCATCAACAATTCGTTCTTCTTTTTTACTCCATAATTCGCCAAAAGCAATTGGAACATCCATCAATACATCTAAACTCATATAGTTGGATTGACTGTTGAAATATGAATAAGCAATCAGATTTTTATCAGTTATAACTTTTTGTCGCTCTTTTTTATTGACAAATGTTTTTATTGAAATAGGCATTGTTGATTGATACATCAATTGTTTAATTACAGTCTCAAATTTGTCAACGTTTTCATCCGTAAAATCAATCAACAGGTCAATATCTGCAGTCATTCGGGGAATACCATAAATATTTACAGCTAATCCACCACATATTAAATAATGAACTTGTTGTTGCGAAAGTTTTTTAAAAAGTTGCAAATATTCCATAAAACAAATTTAACAATATACTGCGAAATATGAATGGAATAAACCTAAATTCGTTATTCGCTTTAATTTTGTATTTGAAAGTGTTTTCTAAAACTGCAAATAAATAGGCATTATCTGGTCGGCTTGTTTTACTTGGATTACAAGCCAGATAAAGAGAAGAAGAATTATTAGCCGGCCAACCAAAGTAATATTTGAAAGAAAATTGACACAAAAATATTCATATGATTTTGGAATAAAATGAAAAATATAACCAACTAACATTATTCCAAAAACGGTTGGATATGATGTTAACATGGGTACAAATGCTTCCCCATTAAAATTAGTAGAAATTTGTATGATGATATATTTTGCATCCTCAAAAGACGATGCTTTAAAGAAGATCCAGCAGAAACAAACAAAGTGGAAAGTAAGGATTACACCCAAAAATTTTAAAAACCAAGAGCTAATTATCCAAAATTTATTTGAATGAGGTTTGAAAATTTTGAACTTCGAAATTATAGAAAGTCGTAATTTATCAAATGCAAGCGCCAAGCCATGCATACCTCCCCACACAATAAAATTAAATGAGGCACCATGCCATAAACCTCCCAGTAACATGGTTATCATTAAATTGATGTATTGACGAAACTTGCCAACCTTGTTTCCACCGAGTGATATGTATAAATAATCTTTTAACCAGGAAGATAATGACATATGCCATCTACGCCAAAACTCTGTTATACTGCTCGATTGATAAGGCGAATCAAAATTTTCATTGATTGTAAAACCCATCCAACGTGCCATGCCTATTGCCATATCGGAATAACCTGAAAAATCACAATAAATAACCATGGCATAACCATAAACACCCAATAAACACTCAATACCGGAGTGACGTGATGGGTCATC
>JAHEYA010000020.1 GCA_023251855.1 Bacteroidota bacterium | reverse complement strand
TGACGTTATTGCTGAACTTCCCGATGATGTGCAGGATGAAGTATTATCTCATATCGAAGATTCAGAACAGGCAAGTGATATTGTCGACCTCCTGAATTATGATGAACATACTGCCGGAGGCTTGATGCGAAAAGAGTTTGTTAGGGTTCATGTAAGCAGTAAAGCTCTTGAATGTGTTCGTGAAATACGTCAGCAAGCCGGAGAATTAGAGGAAGTATATGCTATTTACGTAGTCGAAGATGACGAAAAATTAATCGGACTTCTCCCTCTAAAAAAATTAATCGTTTCACCTGTTCGATCTATCGTTGCTGATATTTATGACCCTAAGATAATATCAATAAAAGCGAGCACACCGGCTGATGAAGTTGCCAATGTAATGGATAAATATAAATTGGTAACTATACCTGTTGTTGATGCAATTGGCAGATTGGTTGGTGTAATTACTATTGACGATGTGGTTGATTTTCGCAGGGAAGAAGAAACCGAAGATGTACAAAAAATGGCTGCTATGGAGGCTTTGGAAGAGCCCTATATGAGTACTCCATTTTTACAAATGATAAAAAAACGTGCCGGCTGGCTGGTAGTTTTATTCCTAGGCGAAACACTTACTGCCACTGCAATGGGTTTTTTTCAAGATCAAATTGCAAAGGCTGTTATTCTTGCACTATTTATACCCCTTATTATTTCAAGTGGCGGTAACAGCGGATCACAAGCATCTTCCCTTATTATTCGGGCACTGGCACTGGGCGAGATTGGTATTCGCGATTGGTGGAAAATTGTAAAAAAAGAATTTTCAACAGGATTAGTGATCGGTCTGATATTAGGCTTAATTGGGTTCTTTAGAGTTGCTGTCTGGTCTTATTTTGTTAGCAGCTACGGTCCCAGCTGGTATCTGATCGCATTTACCGTTAGCTTTTCATTGGTGGGAGTGGTCATGTGGGGTACCTTGATTGGCTCAGTTTTACCTCTTGGCCTAAAGCGCCTCGGACTCGACCCTGCCGTTTCATCTGCTCCATTTGTAGCTACACTGGTAGATGTTACCGGCTTGATAATTTATTTCAGTTTCTCAATCATGTTCCTCAAAGGAATATTATTGTAATGATATGTAAAATGTAAAATGGCAGATGTAAGATGGTTAAAAGCCAATCGCAAAGCCAAAACCCACATTTTCCATTTCACATCTTCCATTTCACATAAATAGTAGTTTTGAACAATCCTGTATTAATAATTTTAAATGAACTTCTAACTTTGTAACAAAATTTTTGTTTTCTTTGTAACCATTGAAAAAATGCTTCGTAGAACCGTTTGCTTTACAGCTTTCTTACAGTTCATTGTTAGCGCCCTTATTGAATAGGCTTAAATATGCAAAAAAATTAGGATTATTTGATTTAAAATGTGCACCTTTGTAACCCATACCTGCTTTTTGAAGTATAATACCGAAATTTGTCCCTTAATTCGCAATTAAGTATGAAAAAACTGATTATAATAGCCCTGATTTCTTTTTCTCTTCCTTTCGGAAATACCTCGAATGGAGGAGCTTTTGCCCAAACAATGGTTAATTATGGAAGTCTCATTTATATGGCAAATAATGATACCATCTTTGTAAATGGGGGTGTTTTTAATTTTAAAGACACTGTTCCTGGTGGCGGACCTGGAACATTTAGAAACAGCGGTCAGGTATATGTTACCGGTGATTGGACCAATTCTTCCGGTGGACCTGCTTTCACATCTACCAACGGTAATACCACCACCAACAGTACCATTGATTTTCATATGGTTGGCGGTACTCAAAAAATTCAGGGAACAAGTGTAACGGAATTTTACAAACTTGACCTTGAGGGAACAGGAACGGGTGCAAAATCATTAACCGGCATTGATGCCAAAATTGAAGAGCAACTTAACCTAAATGACCGCGAACTGGCAACTGGCCCAAATACCGCTTTTGTAAGCAATACTTCAACTACCTCTGTAACTCGTTCAACCGGTTATGTAAGCAGTGGTGATCTTGGCTCATTGGCAAGGAGCACCGCAGGTTCTCAACCATACCTGTTTCCGGTGGGTGCCTCTACTCGTTATAGACCGGTGGAGATAACTCCTGATAACGCTTCAGTAAACGACTATGCTGTTGGGATGATAGCTGGCGACCCTTCTGTTAATGGCTTTCCGGTAACTCAAAAAGAAGCGAACATAAGTACTGTCAATCAAACATTTTACTACCAGATTCGCAGACCTACCGGAAGCGCGCCTGCCACCATCACCATGTTTTATGATGATATTGATGGAAAATTTGCCGGAATGGGCCACTGGCAAAATCAACCTCAGTGGGAAGATATAACCGCTGCGCCATCTGCAGGTAACTACGGTCTTGCCAGAGCAATGTCCAAACAAGGCTGGGATTTTTCGAACCCATCTCCTGCATTTGCTTTAATTAAATTGTTGAATGAGTGTGGTGAAATGTTTGTTCCAACAGCCTTCTCCCCTGATAACAATGGTGAAAATGATATAGAATTAGTATATGGTAAATGTATCCAAAAAATATATTTCGCAATTTATGACCGTTGGGGAGAAAAGGTATTCGAAACCACGGATCCAACAAAAGGTTGGGATGGCGTTTACAAAGGTGCTGAAATGAATACGGGTGTGTTTGTCTATTATTTACAGGCAACACTCACCACTGGTGAAGAGGTTACAAAAAAAGGAAATATCAGTTTGTTCAGATAAACTAGATATTAGTTAAGATGTGAGATTTGAGAACCCAAAACATAAGACTCAAAAAACAATGAAAACTAGAAACATAATTATAACACTCGGTGTGATTCTCATATCTCACATCTCATATCTCACGTCTTGCTTTGCTCAGGACATTCACTTTTCGCAATTCTACATGTCTCCACTTACCGAAAATCCGGCATTAGCAGGTGCTTCATATGGTATCGAAGGTCAGATCAACTACAAAGATCAATGGAGAAGCTTAGGAGCGCCTTATAAAACTACTGCAGCATCTGTGAATGCAAGCTTTCAAAGAAAGAAAAAAGCAAAAGCATTCGTTGCAGGAGGGCTCAATTTTTTTAACGACAAAGCAGGTGATTCAAAAATGGGAACTACTCAGGTAAACTTAAGTGGTGCCTGCCATGTTAGTCTTGATAGATATAATAAAATAGGAGGTGGTTTACAAGTTGGGTTTGCGCAACGCAGTGTTGACTACACAAATTTAACATGGGGTAACCAATTTGATGGTAAAGCCTATAATTCGGGATTAAGTTCACGTGAAATTAATGGGGTGCCTTCTTATTCTTATGCTGATGTTGCCGCTGGGGTGGTTTGGTCATACAGTAAAACAGCCGGAAGAGATAATGTATTAGGTAATGATGAATTCAAGTCCAATGTTGGCATTTCATTATTTCATATTACCCAGCCAAAATACTCTTTTACAGGAACAGATGAAAAACTGAAAATGAAGTTTGTTGCCCATGGAAATGCACTCCTTAATGTTCCTAATTCTACCTATGGTTTTGCCCCTGGTTTTATGTATTTCAGACAAGGTGGTACCTCAGAATTGTATGTTGGTACTTTGTTACGTTTTAAATTAAATCAGATAAGTAAGTATACCGGTGTTAAAACAAACTCATCAATTTCGTTTGGGGGATATTATCGCTCAAAAGATGCTGTTATTCTCGCTATGTTATTGGAATACTCTAATTATGCTATAGGAATGAGTTACGATGTAAATACTTCCGCTTTAAGCACCGCCAGCTCAAGCAGGGGAGGATTTGAAATATCTTTACGCTATATTGGTGCTATTCCGTTTATAGCTCAATCAAGTTCACGTTTTTAATTTATTTTAGTATAAAAAACAAGAAAAAATTATAGATAGGAATACCTGCAGGCTTTATACCGGGGTTATTAGTTGACATTAATACAATTATGAAATTACTCTTTACCACTTTTTGTTGCTCGTTGTTTTTGATCCTTTCCGCCCAGCAAAAGGATTCTGTAAAAGTGGAAATCAAGAATGTAGGTCCTCTGATAAACTCTCCCTATCCTGATTATGCTCCTCTCATATCCGCTGATGGATGTGTAATGGTTTTTACTTCTCGCATTGCTCCTAAAAAAAATTTACTGGTTAGCAAAAAAGCTTTGGATAATGTTTATGTTACTTATTATGATGATAGGAACAAAAAATGGTTATTTACAGTAATGCTTGGCCCTTTAATAAATATTCCGGAGATTGATAATTCAGCTATCGCTTTATCAAATGACGGGCAGCGAATGCTTCTTTACCGTGGTGGTAATGCGGTAAATTCAACAGGCGATATTCTTGAATCTCAGTTGTCTGGTGAAGAATGGTCAGAACCGGTAAGATTGCCGGCACCAATCAATAGTGATGATAACGAAACTTCTGCAAGTATATCTCCTGATGGAGGTACTATATATTTTGTAAGCGATCGTAAAGGTGGGTTAGGAGGGAAAGATATTTGGTATTGTACACAAGATGAAAATGGAGCATTGGGTGAGGCAATAAATATGGGACCTTCAATTAATACAGATAAAGATGAAGAAGGTGTGTTTATTCATCCTAATGGCGGGGCTATTTTCTTCAGTTCAAAAGGTCACAATTCTATGGGTGGGTATGATATTTTTATGTCGGTTTACGATGAAACTACTAAAACGTGGACCAAAGCAGAAAACTTAGGCTCTCCTATCAACACACCGGATAATGATATTTATTTTGTTCTCCAAGCCAATGGAAAAACAGGGTATTATGCCTCTTCCAAACCCGGTGGATTGGGAGATTTGGATATATACAATATCTCCTTCTCTGAGGATATAATGAAAAAAAATATTGTCCTGCTGAAGGGTCGGGTTGTTAATAAAAACAGAAGTTCAGTAGAATCAATAATTGATATTACAAATAAAGCAACAGGAAAGTTAGTCGGTACTTTTAAGTCAAATAAAGCTTCCGGAAAATACTTAGTTTCACTTCCTGCCGGAAAAAAGTATGAAATCGAGATCAATGCAAATGGTTATTCTACTTATACTGAATCCTTTGATATACCTTATAAAATCGGATATGGTGAGATAGTTAAAGATATTGTACTGGATTCAAAAAATGCTTTTATTTTTAGCAGGGTGCTCGATGAAAAAGGTACTCCTATTACCAATGTAATGATAGAAGCAACTGAAAAAGGTACCAAACGGATGCTTGAAAAATCCGAAACTAACAGTGCCGGACACTCACTTATCCCTGTTCCTCCGGGCAAAACCTATGATATAGTTTTCAGTAAGGCAGGGTATTCTTTTCAAATGATAACTGTGGTGGTTCCAGATTCTGCTGGATATGAAAGAGATTTAAAAGACATTGTATTAAGATCGAATGCGGCAGCCAATGATTCTTTGGTAACAGAAAGCTCTCAAAAAGAAATAACAAAAGAGTCCGTAGTAAAGCAAAATGTAACAAACCTGGTTTCATCTGTTGTTGAGGAAAAAGAACCAGTTAAAGAAGTAAAAAAAGAAGAGCTTTCTAAAAAAGAAAAAAAGGCTCAGGTCGCAGCAATTGCTGCAGCCGAAAAAGAGGCTAAGAAAGAAGCTAAGGCAAAGAAAAATGAAAAGGCTAAAACTGCTGCTGTAGCTGAAAAGGAGCCAAAAGAAATTGTTGTTACACGGAAAATGAAAGCGGGTGAAAAAATTATTCTGAACGACATCTTATTTGATTTCAATAAATCAAAACCTCAAAAAGAATCTCTTGTAGAATTGGAACGCGCAATTAAGCTGGTAAATGAAATAGGGGCACTTCCTATTGAAATATCAGGACATACAGATAATGTGGGTACCAGAAGAAATAATAGAAAAGTTTCACTGAAAAGAGCTAAAACAGTTGCAAATTACCTAACAGATAATAATGTTGATAAGAAACGTATTTCATATAAAGGCTATGGAGAAACCCAGCCTATTGCAAGCAATGCAACTGAACAAGGTCGTCAGTTGAATCGCAGAACAGAGATCAAAGTGCTAAATGTGGATGGGTCAACCCTACAGGAAGCAGTTGAAACAAAAACAAAACCGGATGTTGTTCTTCCTCCTATAAAAAAAGAAGAAGCACCTGTTACTCAAGCAAAGAAAGAAGAAGTTGTTGTTGTTAAAAAGGAAGAGGTTATTAATGCAGTTGTGAATGAAGTTAATAAGGAAACAAATAATGTAACAACAGTTGCTAAAAAAGAAACAAATGGTACGAATTGGTCACCGAATTTAAATACTTCAACTATAGCGGATATGAGAAAGGAAGAAAGCTCTTCAGATAAGATGCAGATCAGTAATATAGGAATGGCCGTAAACTCTCCATTTCCTGATTATGCCCCTTTGATATCAGCTGACGGCAATACCATGATCTTTACATCACAGAGACCACTTGCTCAAAAAGATATTGAAAAAGGTAAAAACGGTCCTGAAAATGTTTACGCTACTTATTATGATAGTAAAAATAAAAAATGGTTAGTAACACTTCCTTTAGGGTCAACAATTAATACGGCAGGTATTGATAATTCAGCAATAGCATTGTCAAACGATGGCCAGTGGATGCTTTTGTACCGTGGTGGCAATGCAATAAATTCAAATGGTGATATTCTTGAGTCTACTTTATCTGGTGATGAATGGTCAGAGCCTATGAGATTACCACCGCCAATAAATAGCGAGGATAATGAAACTTCTGCAAGTATTTCTCCTGATGGAAGAACAATTTATTTTGTGAGTGACCGAAAAGGGGGATTCGGAGGAAGAGATATTTGGTTCTGTACTCAAGATGAAAATAAAAACTGGGGAGAACCTGTAAATATGGGGGTTTCTATAAACACTGCTGATGATGAAGAAGGGGTGTTTATTCATCCAAGTGGAAATGCACTTTTCTTTAGTTCTAAAGGACATGATTCAAAAGGTGGTTACGACATTTTTATGTCTGTGTTTGATGAAACGACAAGAATATGGTCTAAAGCAGAAAACCTTGGTAGCCCGATAAATACAGTTGGTGATGACATTTATTTTACTTTGGAAGCTAACGGAAAGACCGGGTTTTACGCATCATCTAAATTTGGCGGACAAGGTGGCCCTGGAGATTTAGATATTTATAATGTTACATTTAATGAGGACCTTACTAAAAGGAACAGTACCCTGCTGAAAGGGCGTGTTGTTGCTAAAGACGGAACCTCTGTAGAATCATTGATCTCAATAAAAAACAAATTAACAGGAAAATTAATAGGGACTTTCAAATCAAACAAATCAACAGGAAAATATTTAGTTTCACTTCCCCCGGGCAAAAAGTATGAGATAGAAGTTTCTTCCAATGGTTACTCCACCTATACGGAATCTATTGATATTCCCTACAAAACAAGCTATGGGGAAATTGTAAAAGATATTCTTCTGGAGGTAAAATAATCTCTTTCAGAGCAGCAACAAAGAAATATAGAAACACATGAAAGTATTTTTTACCACTTTTTTTTGTACACTATTCTTATTCCTTTGTGCCCAGCAAAAAGCCCCGATAAAGAAAAATAAAACAGCTGAATCTAAAAACAAGACTGTTGTTGAAAAAAAAGTTGAAGAGAAAAAGGTTGAAGAGAAAAAAATTGCCCTTATCTCCAGCAGGATAGTTGATAACAAAAGAAATCCACTCAAAAATGTTCAGATAGAAATTATTGAAGATAGTACCAATTTGGTAATCTCAACTACACAGAATGAAAACAACGGAACTTCCGCCATCCAGGTTCCACTTGGAAAAAAATACACTGTTGTTTTTAGCAAACCAAACTATTTGTTTCAATCCATAGTTGTGGTAATTCCGGATTCTGCCGGCTATCAAAAAAATCTAAAAGATATAGTGTTATTTAAAGTGGAAGTTGGGAAAAAAATTGTTCTCAATGGTATTACATTTGAAAAAAATCAATCCGTAATTCGAAAAGAATCTCAAATGGAGTTGGATCGCATTGTAAAACTGATGACGGATATCCCTTCTCTTAGTATAGAAGTATCAGGCCATACCGACAATGTAGGTTCTGTAAATTATAACCGGCAATTTTCTGAACAAAAAGGAAAAGCAGTAATGGACAATCTTATTAGTAAAGGTTGTGATAAAAGTCGCTTGACTTTTAAGGGTTATGGTTCTAGTCAGCCTTTTGCAAATAATAATACAGAAAAAGGCCGTCAGCAAAATAGCAGGGTAGAGCTAAAGGTTTTAAAAGCGGATACTATTGTAGAAAAAGTGGAAGAGGTGGTAGAAACCAAAGACACCACTTCTGCTGCGGTTTCAGGTGTTCCAAAAGAAGAGGTGAAAGATACTACGGTAGCAATTGTTCCTAAAAAAAAGGAAAAGGCTGCCAATACAGGTCAGCATGAATACATTTATCACCCTATTGTTAAAGAACCCAAAAACAAAAAAAACACTCACACTACTAAGGCGGAACCTGTTAAAGAAACCAAGGTAATTAAAGACACAACCGTTGCAGTTGCAAAGAGTGCTGATTCTACTAATTTGGCATCTCCTGAGGAAAGGAAAGATACTACTGCAGTGGCTGTGAAAACAGCCGAAACGAAAGATTCAACTGCTGTTGGGCAGAATGAACAAGTAAAAGATACAACTGGAACAGTTGTAAAACAGCCGGAAAATGTTGATTCGAGTAAGATTGCACAAAACCAAGAACCTGTTGAACCCTTAGTTAAAGTTGAGGAGCCTCGCATTCCGGCAGTCCATTCAATAAAAATGGAAATAAAAAATATGGGACGCCAAATAAACTCATCTTTTGCTGATTATACACCACTTGTTTCTGTTGATGCTCATACAATCATCTTTACCTCTCGCAGACCTTCTTCAAAAAAAGATGTGCAGAAAGCTAAAGAAGGTCTTGAAAAAGTATTTGTATCCTACTTTGATGATAAAAATGAAAAATGGTTAGAACCTAGAATGCTAGGGTCCGCTATTAATCTTCCGGATGTGAATAATTCGGCAATGGCATTATCCAGTGATGGACAACAAATGTTAATGTATCATGCCGGCACTGATCTGAATTCAAATGGAGATATTTTTGAATCTCAATTATATACTGAAGAGTGGTCGGAGCCAATAGTATTGCCTGAACCTATCAATAGTGAAGATAATGAAACAGCGGCAAACATTTCACCCGATGGAAAAACTATTTATTTTGTGAGTGACCGTAAAGGAGGACTTGGAGGCAAAGATATTTGGTATAGCACTCTGGATGACCAGGGAAAATGGGGTAATGCGGTTAATATGGGCGAATCCATCAATAGTGCTGAAGATGAAGAAAGTGTATTTATTCATCCAAGTGGAAATGCAATTTTCTTTAGTTCAAAAGGACATAACTCTATGGGAGGTTATGATGTTTTTAAATCAGTATATGATGAAATAACAAAAAAATGGTCGAAAGCCGAAAGTATGGGTATGCCTATCAATAGTGCAGAAGATGATATTTCTTTTGTTTTGGATGGGAGCGGGAAAATAGGATATTATGCATCATCCAGATCAGGAGGGATTGGGGGATTAGATATTTACAGTATCACCTTTTTTGAAGATATTATGAAAGCAAATATCGTATTGCTTCAAGGAAGAGTGATCAATAAAAATGGAAATTCGGTTGGTGCAACAATTACTATAAAAAATAAGATTACAGGGAAAATAAGTGAGCCTATCAAATCAAATAAAACTACAGGACAGTATTTTATTTCACTTCCTCCCGGTAAAAAATACGAAATTAAAGTATCAGCATATGGGTACAATCCATATGTGGAATCTATTGATATTCCTTATAAATCAGCTTCAGAAGAAATTTTTAAAGACATTGTTCTTGAATCAAAAAATGCATTTATCTCCAGTCGTGTGTTGGATGAAAAGGGAAATCCGATCAGCAACGTAACAATAGAAATAGTTGATAAGGCCACCAACCAGCTTGTTGCAAAACCTAAAAGTAATAGTGCAGGATATTCACTTGTTTCGGTACCTTTTGGAAAAACCTATGATGTTGTTTTCAGTAAAGCAGGTTACATGTTTCAATCGGTAAATACGCCTGTTCCAGACTCTGTTGGATATGAAAAAGAATTGAAGGATATAACATTACAAAAAGTAGATGTGGGAAAAAAAATGGTTCTTAATTCTATCTTTTTTGACGCAACCCAACCTGTGCTTCGTAAGGAATCTGTATTAGAGTTGCAACGTGTTGTAAAGTTAATGAGTGAGATGGCAACACTTCAAATTGAAATATCTGGTCATACTGATAATGTTGGAGCTATCATGTATAAAAAACAGATTTCGGAACAACGAGCTAAGGCGGTGGTTGACAATCTTGTTCTAAAAGGGTGTGATAGAAACCGCATTAAATATGTAGGATTGGGGCCTGCACAGCCTCTGACAATTAATTTTACAGAAGAAGGGCGCCAGACAAACAACAGAATTGAACTTAAAATAATTAAGGTTGATTTGGCTGCAGAGCAAATTGCTGAAACAAAACGTTTGAAAGCAGTAGCTTTAAATCCTGAAAAGTTGGAGGAGGGACAAACGGAAACAGCTTTGATTCTAGAAAAGCCTGATGAAAATACTGAGCCATCCAATGAACAGATAAAAACAGAAATTAAAAATATAGGAAAACTTGTAAATTCTCCATTTGCAGATTATGCTCCACTGGTATCTGCTGATAATCACACAATGACTTTCACATCAAGAAGACCATTGAATGAAAAAAACATGAAGAAAGGCAAAGAGGGTCTTGAAAACATTTATGTTACCTATTACGATGATAAAAATGAAAAATGGCAAGAGCCCAAAATGTTGGAAGAAACGGTTAATCTTCCAAATATCAATAACTCTGCTGTAGCACTGCCAAATGATGGACAGCAAATGCTTGTTTACCATTGCAGTCCGGAAGTTAGTGCAAACGGAGATATTTTTGAGCATTTAATTTATGGAAAAGAATGGACAGCCCCCGTTAGAGCATTATCAAAACCAATCAATAGCGATGATAATGAAACTTCTGCAAGTATTTCACCGGATGGAAAAACAGTTTATTTTGTGAGTGACAGAAAAGGAGGATTAGGAGGTAAAGATATTTGGTATGCTGTACAGGAGGAAGATGGAATATATGGAGAAGCAATAAATATGGGGCCTAATGTGAATACCCCTGAGGATGAAGAAAGTGTATTTATGCATCCGGGAGGGAACACCTTGTTCTATAGTTCTAAAGGGCATAACTCTATTGGAAGATACGATATTTTTATGACCACCTTTGATGAAACAACCCAGAAATGGAGCAAATCTGAAAATTTTGGTTTACCGGTAAATACATATGGTAATGATGTTTATTTTACTTTAAGTGCAGATGGAAAAAGTGCACACTATGCTTCCTCAAAGGTTGAAAAATTAGATGATCTGGATATATACGGTATTGAATTTTCAGAAGATATTTTGAAAAGAAATTCAACATTATTGAAGGGGCGGATCGTAAATAAAAATAAAAGACCTGTTAGTGCAATGATCGTTATTAAAAACGCAACTACAGGCCAGGTTATTGATACTCTTATGTCCAGTAGAGAAAATGGTAAATATTTTATTCAGTTATATTCGGGAAAAAAATATGAGATCACATACTCTGCTTACGGTTATACTACCCAGAAAGAATCTTTGGATATACCTTATAAAACAGGGTATCAGAAAATTTCAAAGGATATTGAATTGGAATCAAACAGTGCTTTTGTTTCCAGTACTGTGCTTGATGAAAGGGGATTTCCGATAACCGGGGTTCAGATCAAATTTGTTGATGATATTAGCAGTGCAGTGCTTGCAAAGCCTATAACGGATACCACGGGATATACTATATCTGCAGTGCCTTATGGGATGACCTACGAAATAGTTTTTGGCAAATTCGGATATTTTTTTCAATCTAAAAGAATTGTAATTCCTGATTCGGTTGGTTATGAACTGGATTTGAAAGAGGTTGTTTTGAGAAAAGTTGAAGATGGGAAAAAATTCCCGCTCTATAATGTTTTCTTTGATCTGAATAAAGCCGGCTTGGGAAAAGAGTCTGTTCAGGAATTAAAACAGGTTGCTAAACTGATGAAAGAAACAGTTTCTCTACAGCTTGAAATAGCAGCATATACAGATAGTACCGGTTCTGCTAAAAACGATCAAAAACTTTCTGAACAAAGAGCAAAAACTGTTATGGATTCTATTATTCAAAATGGCGGAGATAAAAAACGTTTGAAATACAAAGGATATGGATCAACTCAACCAATAGCAGCAAGTGGTACAGAAGAAGGACGTAAACAAAATAACCGGGTAGAACTTACCGTGCTTAAAGTTGATTTGGAATCCGAAAAAATTTTAGAAGAAAAACGAATTAAAGATGCTATAGTTGTTCCAATTAAAAAGGAGAAAGCCCCTGTTGTGGAAAAGAAAGAGCCTGTTGTTGAGGAGCCTAAAAAACCTCCTTTATCAGAACGGTTGAAAAAATATGATAAAGATAATAACGGTACTATTTCTTACGAAGAACTTTTAATGGCTATGGATTCTACCAGAACCGAGCTAAACAAAGTGCTCAAGCCGGAAGAGGTTAAAGAAAAACCTCCGGTAAAAGATAGTGTTGCAGCTCCGATTAAAAAGGAGGAAGCTGTTTATCCTACAGCTACAGAGGGGCAGACCATTGTAAATACGGATTCAGTTTCAACAGTTATAAGATCTGATTCAACCGGCTTGGTTGTAACAGACAGTTCCGGAATTAAAAAAGCAGTCGTTTTAAAACCAATGCCTGAGCGATTTAAGAAGTATGATAAAGATAATAATGGAACAATTTCATATGATGAAATTCTTCGTGTAATTGATAGCTTTTTAGATGAAGATGTCCCTGCAAAACCAGGAGAGAAAAAAGATGACTCTAACTCAATTGCTGAATTATTGGATTATTATTTCGATCAATAGTACTAAAACACCTTTATGAATAAAAGAATCCTGGGAAGCCCGGGATTTTTTTTGTTTTATAATTCGCAATTAAAATTATCACAAATTTTTACTTTATGTTTTTGTATTTTTGTTTTCTTACAACTGTTATTAAATTTTTGTAACCAAAATAAATCATGAAAATAAAAAAATATTTGTTTCTGTTGTTTGTTGTTTTAATAGCCGGAAACACCTTTGCTCAGTTGGTTACAGAATATTGGGATGGCCCTCAAACCAAAAAGAAAAGTGAACAACAAACCAAAGATGGAATGCAACATGGTAAATACATTGCCTGGTATGAAAACGGGATTGTTGCCAAAGAAGGAAGCTTTTTTGAAGGAAAAGAAAACGGAAAATTTATTTCATTTTTCCCGGATAAAAAACCCAAATCCG
>JAHEYA010000229.1 GCA_023251855.1 Bacteroidota bacterium | reverse complement strand
TCAATTGAGATAGTGTGAACGTATGAGATTGAACACAGCCCTTAAAATAAAACTATACAACAACAGAACGATACATCGTTTTTTTTTCCTTGTCTTCTTATGTATTTGCCTGTTTTCATCCTGCTCCGACAGAAGCAATGAAAATAACAAATTCATAGAAACAGATAATGATACACTAATTCCACCTGTTTCTACAATCGTTACCAATCCCATTTTCCCTTGTCCGAATAGTTGTCCGAAGCCCACTACATTATCATTTCCAAAATCAGGAAAAATTGAAAAGGTAATTCAATCCAAAAATGGTTCAAAAACAATCACATTAACATCTCCTGAAAAAAAATCAGCCGATTTTTTTGTTCCCATGCAAAACTATAATACGGAACAAGGTTTGATTTTAAGTGCCATTCTTTGCGGTTACTGCGACAAACAGGGAAACCTTTGGTTTGGTACAATGGGTGGTGGTGTAAGCAGGTTTGACGGAAAATATTTTACAAATTTTACTGCCGATAAAGGGCTTGCAGGTAACAGGGTGGAGTGCATCACAGAAGATAGAATGGGTAATATTTGGTTTGCAACTTCAGGTGGTGGTGTTAGCCGTTATGATGGCAAAACATTTACAAATCTAACAACCGAACAAGGACTTGCGAATGATATGGTTAGAAGCGTTTTTGAGGACAAAAAAGGCATGCTATGGTTTGGAACTACTGGAGGCGGTGTATCGCGATACCTGCCGTCAATTTCAGGAACAGGAAATGGGATTTTTAAAAATTTCACTTCTTTAGATGGGCTTTCCAGCAATGAAATTAACTGCATCATGCAGGATAAAAGTGGAAATTTATGGTTCGGTACCGATGGTGGCGGAGTTTCAGTTTATGATCCAACATCAACAAATAAAAGTTTTAAAAGTTTTTCGAGTGCAGATGGCTTGACAAATAATTTAATACGTTGTATTACTGAAGATAAAACCGGAACTATCTGGTTAGGCACTGCTGGTGGGGTATTTCGATATACTCCTTCTACTTCCGGAAAAAATGTTAAAGGAAGTTTTATAAATTTTACAACTGCTAACGGGCTCGCCAACAATTCAATTTCATGTATTACCGAAGATAGAACCGGAAATATTTGGTTTGGTACAAAAGGAGGTGGAGTAAGTTGTTATGATCCTTCAGCAGCGCTAAAAACGGGTTCACATATTTTTCAGAATTTAACCGTTGCACAAGGATTACCTAATAATTTTGTGATGAGCATCACAAAAGATAAAATGGGTTATCTCTGGTTTGGCACTATGGGTGGGGGTGTTAGCAGGTATGAAGGGAACTCTTTCAGTAATTTCTCTACTGTACAGGGCCTTTCAAATGTGTGGAGCATAAATGAAGATGAATCAGGAAATTTATGGTTTGGGACAAATGAAAATGGAATATCACGCTTTACACCCTCTCGTACAGCAAAAGGAGGCTTTGGTTTTTTTACAAATTATAATACCATGCAGGGATTGCCTGAAAACAATGTGTATGCTGTATTTAAAGATAAATCAGAAAATTTATGGATAGGTACAAATGGTGGTGGTCTTAGCCATTTTGAGGCTAAAGCTGATACAACAGGACAAGCCGGTTTTACAAATTATTCAACAGAACAAGGTCTTGCAAATAACATTGTGAGGGCTATAGGTGCCGATAGAAGAGGCAACATTTGGTTTGGTACCAATGGTGGAGGATTAAGTCGTTTTACACCTTTAAACCCTGTTGTTTCAGGCTTAAAAACAACACCTGAGCTTAAGCCTGGATTTACTAATTTTACTACAGAGCAAGGACTTGCAAATAATTTTATCAGATGTATCACAGAAGATAAAAATGGAAATTTATGGTTTGGAACCTATGGTGGAGGCGTAACTCGCTTCATCCCTAACCTTTCAAAAAATTCAAAAAATGGAGAAGGAGTATTTACCAACTATACAACAGCCCAGGGACTAGCACATAAGATAGTAAGATGTATCACTCAGGATAGAAAAGGAAATATGTGGTTTGGCACTGATGGTGGGATAAGTGTGATGTTGGCTTCTAAAATAAATGAGAAAATAATAAGTAAAGAAAATAATTTATTTAAAAATTTTACTGTAAAAGAAGGTCTATCAAATGATATTGTTACACAAATTGAAGAAGATAAAGATGGGAACATGATACTGGGAACAAATGATGGTTTTACAGTTTTGAAAGCCGGGATTCATGCTTTTGAAATTTACAATAATAAAACCGGTTATCCTGTAAAAGACATCAATGCCGGGCAAGGTGGGATGTTCCTGGATAGTAAAGGAGTATTATGGGCAGCCATGGGAGATAAAATTATAAGGTTCAATTATAGTGGTGTGAATAAAAACCGCACCATTCCTACAGTTTTTATACAAAGCATAAAAGTGGAGGAAGAAAATGTTATCTGGAACCAATTAAATTCAACATTTTCCAAGAAAAATTATAAAGAGAATAACACTAATCCTCAGAAAATAAAAGAAGCCTCTGTTCTGGAAGAAAATTTTTATTTCGGCAGGGAGCTGAACAAAGCGGAACTAAGGGTTATGCGCGAACGGTTTTCTGATATTAATTTTGATAGCATTACCCGCTTTTATCCTTTACCTGTAAATCTTGTTTTACCTTACAAACATAACAGCATTACTTTTGATTTCGGAGCAATTGAACCTGCACGACCCGGGCTGGTACGCTATCAGTATAAGTTAGAGGGTTACGACAAAGAGTGGGGGCCCATCACTAATAAAACATCCGCAACATTTGGTAATATCAATGAAGGTAGTTACACGCTTAAATTAAGAGCACGTAGTCCGAATGGCTTATGGAGCGAAGCTATCACCTATAAGTTCAAAGTGCTGCCGCCATGGTGGCGCACCTGGTGGATGTATTTAATTTATGTAGCATCACTTTTACTTTGTATCTGGATATTTTTCCGCCTGAGCGAACAAAGCCTGTATCGTGAAAAAGATTTGTTGGAAGAAAAAGTTGCATTACGTACTGAACAATTAAAAAAACAAAAAGAGATTGTAGAGCTGAAGAACCGCGAGATTACTGAGAATATGTTAGAGCTTGAAAAATTATCTATTGTTGCCAGCAAAACAAATAATGGCGTAATGATTTGTGATAAAACCGGTGCAATGGAATATATCAATGAAGGAATGGAGCATATGTTGGGTTATACGCTTGAAGAAATTAAAGAAAAATTTGGAGCTTATGTTCAGGGATTCAGCCATAATCCGGAAATTGATAAATCAATTCAGGAAGCTATTGCAGGAAAAACACCTATCACTTATGAAGCAATAAATACAACCAAAGCAGGTAAAAATGTATGGATAGCCACTACATTAACTCCTATTGAAAATAGTAAAGGAGAGCTTCATAAAATTGTTATTATTGATGTGGATGTTACTGAAAATAAGCGTAAATCTATTGAGATACAGCAAAGCATAAATTATGCAAGAAGAATTCAAAATGCCATTTTACCTGATTTAGAAAGGATTACAGCCTCACTTCCTAATTCATTTATTTTATATAAACCAAAGGATGTTGTTAGCGGTGATTTTTATTGGTTCAAAATATGGAATGAAAGTATTGTTATCGCTACTGTAGATTGTACAGGACACGGGGTTCCGGGAGCATTAATGTCAGTTATCGGAAGTAACTTGCTTAATCAGATATCAACCATTTCTCCATTTAACAAACCGGGATGGGTGCTTGAAAACCTGCATGAACAAGTGCGTGCAACATTACAACAAGATGCACAAGGCTCTGAATTGACAGATGGAATGGATATTATCATGTGTAAAATAAATTTTGAGCATGGTGAACTTGAGTATGCAGGAGCGAACAGACCCCTCTATCATGTTAGCAATAATGTATTGACAAAAGTTAGAGCCGACAGCTATTCCGTTGGTGGCTATCAAACTGAAAGAAGAAGAAAATTTTCAAGTCATAAAATAAAACTTGTTAAAGGTGATACCTTTTATCTCTGTACGGATGGATATGCTGATCAGTTTGGAGGAAAGAACAAGAAAAAATTTATGAATAAACGTTTCCAAAACTTACTACTTGAGATTCAGGACAAAACTATGGAAGAACAAAAAACAATATTAAGTGACCGTATAGAAGCCTGGAAAGGCTTTGAAGAACAAGTGGATGATATTTTAATTATTGGGATAAAGATTTAAATACCCCGTTGAGCGTAGCGTCCCGCTACGCTCCAATTAACAAGGCCTCTGGCCTACTATTAAGTTTTCAATCTTATTATTACCGGTTCGATTTCTAACAACCATTTTTCACTCCTCAGTTGAGCGAAGCGAGATGCAACGCCAAAAGCATTGTATTATTTTTATACCCCTCAGTTGAGCGTAGCGTCCCGCTACGCTCCAATTATCAAGGCCTCTGGCCTATTTGTAAGTTTTCCATCTTATTATTACCGGTTCAATTTCTAACAAACCTTTTTCACCCGCATAATCTTTTGCACTTGAATATCTATATTCTTCTTGCTTTTCAACTATGCCTGCTCTTACTGGGTTATCATGAATATATTCTACTTTTTGCTCAATAAATTTTTGTGAAAAAATATATTCGGCATGGTTTTCATGTGTCCAAAATTGATATTCCGAATTTCGCTTATGCTTGAATGCTGCATCTTTGAATATTTTCAACATCCAATCTCTTCTACTTTCATCAGATGAATTAATTGCTTCCAATATCTTTTTACTTGTATAACTTTTGAAATCCCTTAAAATATTGCTTAATTCTTCCTTTTCACTTCGAATTAATAAATGAATATGATTGCTCATTATTACCCATGCATATATTTCAAGTCCTTTATTTTTTTGACAATAGGAAAGATTCTCAATTATAATATCGCGATATTTTTGCCGACTAAATATATCTACCCATTCAACTACTTGAAGTGTTACAAAATGAAGTTTGTCTTGTTCTTTTATTTGATAACCAGTTGACATTTTTTTATTTTTTTTAGTTTGTACAAACCTTTCAGGCTAGAAGCCTTGTTAAAATTGACGTAGCGGGACGCTACGCCCAACTGCATTGTTTTAT
>JAHEYA010000228.1 GCA_023251855.1 Bacteroidota bacterium | reverse complement strand
TTTTTCTCCAAATTTTAATTTGAAGATTTCATATAGTTTTATTTCAGATACTATCATGATTATATATGTTTGCTGTTTTTATAAGTTGTATTGTTTTTATTTCAATGGTAAAGTTAGTGATAAATAACTTTCTTTTAAAATTTATGCTTCCACTTTCTTAGAAATCTGTGCTTTTAAATTAACATCCAAAGCAGTTAAAAAGTCCTCGGTATTTAAATAATGTTCTCCAAGTTTCACTTTATTTCCATGAATACAAACGGCTAAATCTTTAGTCATTTTGCCTGATTCAACAGTTTCAACACATACTTTTTCAAGTGTATGACAGAAGTTTATTAAGTCCTGGTTATTATCTAACTTTCCACGAAATTCCAAACCTCTTGTCCAGGCAAAAATTGATGCGATTGGATTTGTTGAGGTACTTTTTCCTTGCTGATGATCGCGAAAGTGGCGAGTTACAGTACCATGTGCAGCTTCTGCTTCCATTGTTTTTCCATCAGGTGTTACTAAAACAGATGTCATCAAACCCAATGAACCAAAGCCTTGTGCAACAGTATCAGATTGAACATCACCATCATAATTTTTACAAGCCCAAACAAAATTTCCATTCCATTTTAAAGCAGATGCAACCATATCATCAATTAAACGATGTTCGTACACAATGCCTGCAGCCTCGTATTTAGCTTTAAAATCACGTTGATAAATATCTTCGAAAATATCTTTGAAACGACCATCATATTTTTTCAAGATGGTGTTTTTTGTTGAAAGATATAAAGGCCATTTTTTCTGCAAAGCAGTGTTGAAACAGGAATGTGCAAACCCTCGGATGCTTTCATCTGTATTATACATTGCCAATGCAACACCATCATTTTTAAAATTAAATACTTCAAAAGATTGAACTGCACTCCCATCTTCAGGTGTAAATGTGATTGTTAATTTCCCTTTGCCTTTAGTAACAAAATCTGTTGCGCGGTACTGATCGCCAAAAGCATGACGACCAATACAAATCGGGGCAGTCCAGTTCGGAACCAAACGCGGCACATTTTTACAAACAATTGGTTCACGAAACACAGTACCATCCAAAATATTACGGATAGTACCATTTGGCGATTTCCACATTTGTTTTAACTTAAACTCTTTTACACGTTCTTCGTCAGGAGTAATGGTAGCGCACTTAATACCTACATTGTATTTTTTAATTGCTTCGGCTGAATCAATTGTTACCTGATCGTTGGTAGCATCACGGTGCTCAATACCAAGATCATAATATTTAATATCCAGTTCCAGATAAGGAAGTATCAATTTATCTTTAATAAATTTCCAGATGATACGTGTCATTTCATCGCCATCTAATTCAACTATCGGGTTTGTTACTTTAATTTTGCTCATAGGTTTTTTGTTTAATTGTATTAATATCATTTTTTACTTTTGGGGTGCAAATAACGAATGAAAACGAATTTACGAATCTATGCACTGGTATTCGCATATTCGTAAAGATTCGTTATCTGTACAAAAGTATAATTTTTATGAAGCACGATTATCAGTAACCGAAAATATCCTGTAAAGAAAGAAAAGTTACTTTACCATATTTTTCCAATGTTTTTATATCCAGATTTTCTTTCTTCCCAATTGCAATTGTAGTGTACTGCTTATTTTTCAAGTGATTTACCTCAAATGCCTTCACATCTGAAAGGGTTAAATTGGGAACATTTTTAAAAACATCTTTTCTTATATCGTAATCGAGTCCCTGTCTTTTTGCACTTTCATAATTAAATAAAATGCCTGCTTTAGTAATACGTTCAGAACGAATACCTTGTAAAACTGCCTCTTTTGAAGCTTTGAAATTATTTTCAGATTCAGGCATATTATTAATTAATTCCATCATTCCTTTCATCGCTTCAGGTAATTTATCTACCTGTGTGCCAATATATGAGTACACATAATTGTATTCCGATTTTTTTCTTGGATTACTGTAGGAGCAAAATACAGAGTATGCCAAGGCTTTTGATTCACGCATCTCCTGAAACACAACTGATGACATTCCTGAACCAAAATATTCATTAAAGATTCGAGTCATTGGCACATTATCTTTATTATATAACCCATCTTTTGAAAACATGATAACCTCCGTTTGCTTCATATCATAATCTACCACATACACATTATTATTTGCCTCCAACTCTTCGAATTTTACAGGGGCCGGAATTGGTGTAAGCACTGCAGGTACTTCATGTAAGGCATTTAACATGGAAACCAATTCATCGGAAGTATTACTACCGTAATATAGAATACGATGCTCAAAGGAAGTGATTCCATTGATCATTGAAATCAATTCTTTTGAATTCAGATTTTTTAATTCATCACTTGATAAAATATTTGTGAAGTAAGATTGTTTGCCATATTTACCATAGGAGAATAGTCCTCCGAATAAAATTGTGCTTTTATTCAATTTAGCATCTTCTCTTTTTTTAAGAATATCAGAAACAACATTTTTTAGAGCCTCTTCATTGGGTTGTGCATTTTTCAAAAGATCTTCCAATAATTTGGTAGCTTTTTCAATATTCTCCGTTAACCCGTTAATGCTTACCCATAGTTGATCTTCACCAACATAAACATTAAAGGAACAACCTAGTTTGTAAAACTCCTGTTGCAAAGCTTCTGCTGTCAAATCCTTTGTTCCAAGATATTCTAAATAATTAATTGCAACACTCCATTTTTTATTATGATTTGTGCCGATATCCAAAATATAATACAAATCAAATGTTTTGTTTTCAGTATTAGCAGTATAAAAAACTGGAACATTATTTTTTAGATTAATTTTTTTTATATCATAATCATAATCCAAAAACACAGGCTCTATGTCCTTAACAGGAGTACCGATAAGATTTTTCAAAAACGGACTCTGTTCATTACGATTAACCGAAACAGGCGTAATGGCCGGCTTTACAACCTTTTGAATATTTTTATCTTCGCCTGTACGTTTATATACAACTACATAATTATTGGTATAATTAGCTTTCGCAAAATCCATTACTTCTTGTTTTGTAATTTTTGATACACGATCTATTTCACTGATATAATCCTTCCATTTCCTATCAGTGATAAAAGCGTCCACAAAGTCACCAGCACGTGAACTATTACTTTCATACATTTTTGTCTGACTCAATTTCATATCTGTAATAATAGCTGATATCAACCAATCCGGGAAGTCACCTCTTTTTATTTTCTCAATTTGCTCAAGCAATAGGTCCCTTACTTGTTCTAATGTTTGCCCCTTCTTAGATGTTCCATAAAGTATATGCATTGAATAATCTTTTGCATCACTAAAATATGAACTCGCTGATAATACTTTTTGTTGTTGGTTTAGATTCAGATCGATCAAACCGGCTTGCCCATTCGCTAAAATTGAACTAATCAGTCTAACCATTTCAGCATCTTTGCTTCCTGTTCCGGCAAACCGATAACCCAACAATATGTTTTCTGCATCAGGCCCCACCACTTCTTTTACAATAGATCCGGCAATTGGTTTTTCAATGTATGGTGAATAAACCGGAACAGGTTTAGCTTTCCATGAGCCGAATTTTTTATCGATCATTCTTATTGTTGCATCCGGATCAAAATCACCCGACAAGCAAATGGCCATATTGTTAGGCACATAATAGTTTTTGAAATATTTTTTTATTTCTGTAAGTGAAGGATTTTTTAAATGTTCAATAGTTCCGATGGTAGTTTGCGAACCGTAGTTATTATTAGGAAAAAGTCCTGAAGACAATGCTTCTCTTGACCGTCTTCTGTCATTATCCAAGGTTCTGTTTTTTTCCTCATAAACAGCTTCTAGTTCAGTGTGAAACAAGCGCATTACCGGATCTTGAAAACGTTCCGATTCAATGGAAAGCCATTTTTCAATTTGATTAGAAGGAATATCATTTACATAAACTGTTTGCTCCAGTGAAGTATAAGCATTGGTTCCTTTTGCGCCAATATTTGATAACATTTTGTCGTACTCGTTTGCAATTGCAAACTTTGATGCATACCCAGAAATGCTGTCAATAGTATGGTATACAACCGTACGCTGACCTTCATCTTTTATTTTTCGATACTCTTCAAAAAGTGCTTCAATCTTATCCAGTTCTACTTTCTCTTTTGCATAATCTTTTGTTCCAAAATTTTCAGTTCCTTTAAAAAGCATGTGCTCTAAGTAATGCGCCAAACCTGTTGCATCTTTCGGATCATTTTTACTTCCCGCTCGTGTTGCAATATAGGTTTGAATACGTGGGGCATTTTTATACTCCGTCATATAAACTGTTAAACCATTATCAAGCTTATAAATACGGGCATTCAATGGATCATTAGGAATACTTTCGTATTTGTATTCTTTGGTGAATGATTGTGCATTACTTCCGGAAAACCCAATAAATAGAAATAAAACAACAATTGATACGCTTTTTGTAAAGATTATTTTTTTCATTTTTTTATTTTTATTGTTACTTAGATAAACACTTGTAGTAGTGGTAAAAATAGATTTAATTGCTCATATTAAAATGTGTACTTGCTATTTTTTCAATCGCTGTTCCAATCGACAATGAAGCTGTAGCCGCTGGTGAAGGAGCATTCAACACATGAATTGCATTACCATTTGTTTCAATTTTAAAATCATCAATCATTTCACCTTCCGGAGACAAAGCCATAGCACGAACCCCTGCACGACCCGGTTTTAAATCATCTGCCTCCAATTCCGGAATTAGCTTTCTTAATCGTTTCAAAAAAAATGATTTTGAAAAAGCACCTCTGTATTCATCTAGTCCAAATTTTATATTTTTTGCAAAAAATTTCCAAGTACCCCCATAAGAAAGTGCTTCCACTGTATCTTTTAATGAGAAATCTGTTTTACCATACCCTTCTCTTTTGAAAACAAACACTGCATTTGGTCCGCATTCTGTACCTCCATGTATCATTCGGGTAAAATGAACACCTAAAAATGGATATTTCGGATTTGGTACCGGATAAATTAAATTGCGGACTTTACTCATTCCTTTTTCGGTCAAATCATAATAATCTCCACGAAATCCAACAATTGCAGTATCTATTCTGGCTCCTTCTTTTTT
>JAHEYA010000227.1 GCA_023251855.1 Bacteroidota bacterium | reverse complement strand
AATCGGATTTCTTTTTCTTGGAAATTCCTTTAGCTGGTGAACTAACTCTTCAACCCTTACATTTTAAAAAACTAAGTTATAAAGTGTTTGCCGGATTTACAATATGCAGTAATATAAAAGAGCACTATTATGCTTCAAGAAGGTGGATACCTGGTAACAACTACTATCCAGAACTTGAAAGTAGTTATAGTAAATTTGCAGTTGACAAATTTAGTTTGCTTTATATTGGATATACTGTTGGGCTCAATGTTACTTATAAGCTAAATAATAAGCTAAGTATTGCGGTAGAGCCAGTGTTTAAATTTTATGGAAATGGGTATACTGCCATGCCAAAAAAAAACCAATTTGGTGGCTATCCTCTTTTTTATGGTGTTTCTGAAATGCCATATTCTATTGGTTGTAATATTGGTTTGAACTATATGTTTTGATTTTACCACAAAGTTGAGCGTAGCGTCCCGCTACGTTAAATTTAACAAAGCCTCTGGCATAAATAGTTGTTTTGATTAGTTGGTGTAATTTGTAAAAATATTTTTTTGAAACACTATAATATCTCGGCAAGATGCCGGTTAAACCAGACGAAGCGGGACGCTTCGCCCAACCTTTTTTATTTCAAGAACTAAATTGAAAAGAGAGAATCACAAACCTATATTTATACCCATTCTGATAATTGGATTAGGATACGGAGTATAATTTGTTTCTGTAAAGTTATATAATATCATAGCAAAAATACCTGAATTCATTCCCACACGCTGCATATAACCACCACCTGCAAGTAAACTTTCAACATCCACTCTTCTTCTTTGGGGATAAAAATCAAATGCTTCCAGGTTTAAAAATTCGTATTCAACATGTCCAAATAAATAATCATTGAACATGTATCTGCCAAATACTTTACCTCCATATACATTTGTTTGGAAATCGGTAGTGCGGTCTTTGATTTGGTAATATTGGTAAGTAACACCTACACCGGCCGAAATTTTTTCTGTAATATGGTATCCTAGCAATGGTGAAACTTCAATAAATGTAACTGTTCCAAACTGTAATCCAAGGTTTCCACCAAGATATACTTTATCCCAGAAACTGGGTTCAGGTCTGCTTTTTCGCACCATATCGTCATTCTGGGCACTGGCATAGAAACAGATCAGTAAGAAGAAAGATGTGATTTTTAATTGCAATTTATTAGTTGTTGTTTTGTGTAAAATTAGTAAAAAATGTGTTTCTTTGAAAGTATTAAAATAGAACTACTGATATGTAAAATGTAAAATGGCAGATGTAAGATGGTTAAAAGCTAATCGCAAAGCCAAAACCCACATTTTCCATTTAACATCTTACCTTTAACATAGCACTACTATGAATATAATTGTAACCGGAACCAGTCGTGGAATCGGATATGAGCTGGTTAAATTACTGAGTGCCGATTCAAAACATACTGTAATAGCCATTTCACGCAATGCTGAGAAATTAAAAAAGCTTAAAGATGAATGTTTAAGAAACAATGGCTTGGCTAATATTATTCCTATAGTTTGTAATTTGAGTTATAAAAACTCAATGGAGAAAATAATTCCCCAATTGGTTAGTCAAATTAAAACGGTGAATATTTTAATAAATAATGCCGGAGCAATTGTAAACAAACCCTTCAAACAAATTACAAAAGATGATCTTGAGCATGTTTATAATGTAAATGTGTTTTCAGTGATAAGTTTGATCCAGGATTTGTTGCCAATAATGGATACAAAGCAAAAATCACATATTGTTAATATTAGCAGTATGGGCGGATTTCAGGGCAGTACTAAGTTTGCAGGTATGTCTGCTTACAGCTCAAGTAAAGCAGCATTGGCTTGTTTGACAGAATGTTTGGCTGAAGAATTTAAAGAAAAAAATATAGCTATTAATTGTTTGGCGCTGGGAGCAGTTCAAACAGAAATGCTGAACGAGGCATTTCCGGGATATAAAGGACCGCTTACTGCAGATAAAATGGCAGCTTTTATAGCAGATTTTGCATTGACAGCACATAACTATATGAATGGTAAAATTATTCCGGTTGCATTAAGTACACCTTAACCGGAAATTTGTGGGTATTATGACGTTTTAATGAACCACATAGAAACATAGATTTTTAAAATTGCTTGATACCGTTACAATTCTTTGATTCTATGTGGTAAATTTTTTTATAAACAGTATCCGTTATGTAACCAATTTTTTTATAAACAAAAAAGTCGATAAACATGAAAAATAATTTTAAATGGATTAGTTTTTTAATTCTGTTCATTTTTGCTTTTAATAGCAGCTATGCACAATTTTGGAAAAAGAAAAAGGTAGTGCCCAAATATGACTACCAGGGTCCGTTTTATGATGGACTAGCAAAAGTGCGATCCAATCACAAGTATGGATTTATTAATAAAGATGGTGTTGAAATAGTATCTCCTAAATATGATCAGGTTGAAAATTTTTCGGATGGTATTGCCAGAGTTAGAATGGGAGTACAGGGCAGAGAGGGTGGAGGATGGGGTTTAATAAATAGTTCGGGTCACGAAATTGTACGACCGATGTTTGATGTAATATCAGATTTTATCAATGGAAAAGCCGAGGTCAAATCCCTTGGAAAAGTAGGCTATATAGATAGGGATGGGAATTTAATAAAATAAAAATCCCCGACAAGTACATCCTACGCTACTTTCAACTTATTCAGTATAGATTTTTTGAGTTTATCTTTAGCATAACGCAGTGTCAGATTTATTTCTTTAACACTTGCATCAGAAGGGGTATCAAACATAATATCAATCATGATGGCTTCGCAAATAGAACGCAAACCACGTGCACCTAATTTAAATTCCATTGCTTTTTCAACAATAAAATCAAGCACTCCTTTTTCAAAAGTTATTTTTACACCATCCATTTCAAACAGGTAAAAATATTGTTTTATCAAAGCATTTTTAGGTTCACTTAATATTCTTCGTAAGGTATCCGCATCAAGCGGGTTCAGGTAGGTTAATACAGGCAAACGGCCTATCAATTCCGGTATCAAGCCAAAACTTTTCAGATCCTGTGGTGAAACATATTGTAATAAATTTTCAGTATCAATAGCTGCCACATCTTTACTTACATTATAACCGATAGCCTGTGTTTGAAGGCGATTACCAATGTTTCGGTTGATACCATCAAAAGCACCACCACAAATAAATAATATATTTTTTGTATTTACCTGGATCATCTTTTGTTCAGGATGTTTACGTCCTCCTTGTGGAGGAACACCCACAGTTGAACCTTCCAGCAATTTTAACAAACCTTGCTGAACACCTTCACCTGAAACATCGCGGGTAATAGAAGGATTGTCGCTTTTACGTGCAATTTTATCTATCTCATCAATAAATACAATGCCTCTTTCAGCTGCTGTTACATCAAAATCGGCAGCCTGAAGTAAACGTGACAAAATACTTTCAACATCCTCGCCTACATAACCTGCTTCAGTAAGAACGGTTGCATCAGCGATACAAAAAGGAACATTTAATACTTTTGCAATGGTACGTGCCAACAGGGTTTTACCTGTACCTGTTTCACCAACCATAATCACATTTGATTTATCAATCTCCACATCATCCTTATTAGAAGTTTTAGATTGGTTTTTGATCAATCGTTTGTAATGGTTGTAAACAGCTACGGACAACACTTTTTTGGCTTCATCTTGTCCAATTACATATTCATCTAAATGTTTTTTTATTTCAACCGGCTTGAGTAAAGTAAGATTGGTAAATGGAGATGCACCAGCTTTTTGAGTTAGTTCATCACGAACAATAGTTTGAGCCTGTGTAACACAATGATTGCAAATATGCCCGGTAATGCCTGCTATCAGCACTTCGGTATCCTGCTTTTTGCGTCCACAAAAAGAACATTTTATTTCTTTTTCTTCTTTAGCCACCTTTTTTTAAGTTCTAAGTTGGTAAGTTCTAAGTTTATAAGTTTATAAGTTTATAAGTTTATAAGTTTATAAGTTTATAAGTTTATAAGTTTATAAGTTTATAAGTTGGTAAGTTAATTAGCTTAAAAAAAAGTACCATGTACACTTACTAACTTATAAACTTAGAACTTAGAACTTTATTTGGACTTCGCCAACACTTCATCCACCATTCCATACGCTTTTGCTTCTTCGGCTGTCATCCAGCAATCACGGTCACTATCAGCCCACACTTTATCATAGGTTTGTCCGCTGTGTTTAGCAATAATATCGTACAATTCTTTTTTCAATTTTTGAATTTCGCGTGCTGTTATTTCGATATCAGAAGCTTGTCCTTCAGCACCACCCATTGGTTGGTGGATCATTACGCGAGAATGTTTTAATGCAGCACGTTTACCTTTTGTACCAGCGCACATAAGAACTGCACCCATTGAAGCTGCCATGCCTGTACAAATGGTTGCAACATCAGGAGAAATGTATTGCATGGTATCATAGATACCTAAACCAGCATAAACAGAGCCACCCGGAGAATTCATATAGATCTGAATATCTTTTTTAGCATCTACTGATTGTAAAAATAACAGCTGAGCCTGAATGATATTAGCCACCTGATCATCAATTCCGGTCCCAAGAAAAATCACGCGATCCATCATGAGGCGGGAGAATACGTCCATTTGAGTTACGTTCAACTGACGCTCTTCGATGATATAAGGTGTTACATTATTCAAATTGTGTTTACTGTAAGAATCGAATGTTGTACCACTGATACCGCGATGTTTTACGGCATATTTTCTGAATTCATTGTTATCAAACATAATTTTTTGTTTTAGAGTTTAAGTTTAAAAGTTAAAATTTTTATTTAACAGAGTTTAAATCGAATTAGTATTTATGTATCTATTGTTCTTTCAAACACTCCTGTCATTCCGAATCCCTGTAAGGGTGAGGAATCTTTTATTATGGAAAGATTTCTCCCGGAGTTTATCCTGAGCCTGCCGAAGGGGTCGAAATGACATTGGTTATTTATCTATTAGTCTTTTTTAAAGAATTCATCATAGGCAAGCTCTTTGTTCTCCAATGTAAACCTGGATTTAAACAAAGTCATCACTTTTGCTCCATATAATTTTTCATAGATCTTTTTTGCTTCTTCTTTATTGG
>JAHEYA010000226.1 GCA_023251855.1 Bacteroidota bacterium | reverse complement strand
CGAACACTAAGGATATAATTAGTGCAATAAGAATAATTATTACAGTTGTGATTGCAAGACCTTTAGCGAAATTTTTTTTGAAAAAAGAATATTCTAGAATAAGCATCGAATAAAAAAATATGGGTTGCAAAAAATTAAAATAGTAATAATTTAGTTTTATCGATACTTCAGGATTCGATGTATTGTAAGAATAAGTTGGAATGAGAAAAAATATCCCAAATAAAACAACAAAAATGCTGTAGTATAGATTAGTATGCTGTTTCCGATAAAAGAGAAAAAATAATAAGTGTACAAAACCCAAGGTGAGAAAAAATATTCCAAGAAATATTCCAAGAAATGAACGAACAAGTGTGTTTTTTAAATTTGTAAAGACTGAATCGTCTTGTTTTGCTATTTGAATTGAAAACCCGGCTCTGTTTTTTTTATATTTTTCAAAAAATTTAAGATAGTTTAAGTTTGAATACCTTACCGCAAGTAGGTATTCACCCGTATTACCGTATTTGAATGAAAGAGGAATACTATGTGGATCATATTTTTTTTCTTTATTAATGTCTGAAGAAACGGTTCCGAGTGAATGAATTAATTTACCATCAAGAAAAATTTGTGAAGCTCCTTCCTGATCGATCAATAGGCTAAGCGTAGTATTGTTTAATGAAGGGTCAATATAAATATGTATACGAAACCAGGCAATTCCTTTGAAAACGTTCGAATCTTTTTTGAATTTCAATAGCGTATTAACGGTATCCCAACGACTATCATCAAACGATGGGAGAGCCCACACAGAATCATCTCCATTGTGAAATTTCCAGTATCTATCAAGATCAATTTGGTTTACTGAGTCCGTTAATTTTGAAATTACCAAAACATTTGGTTTGTCGGCAAATGCAATAATTGAAGACAACAAGAAATAAAAAAATAAAATATTTTTTTTCATGTTTGCCAAAGATAAGACATAATAAAATCTTATTTGCCTTCTTCGTCTTTCAATTTTTGAAATTCTTTCATGATATTACCGGAACGATTATCATGGTAAGCGCCATAATAACTGAATGCGATTCCGATTCCCCAGCCCAACGTGCTCCAGATCGGCCATGGCACTTTATGATCTTCAATATCTCCAAGGTCAACATGCCCTTGTGTAAAATACCACAATGCCCATAAAAAGCCATTTACAATAATGTATGTGGCCAGATGGCGCTTAAAACTTACTCGTTTTTTGGCAATGCGCCATAATTCTTCATCCCTGTTTTCCATGATTTATTTTTTAATGGTTTATTATTCAGTGCATTTTTTCAAATAATATTCTGTTGTATGTTTGCCCCAATTGGGTGCTATACTACTTGCCGGTTTAAAAGTTTCATACAACTTTAATGCTTTTTCATAAGCAGGTTTTGCTTTGTCTTTTCCACCACCAAACATAGCTGGTGTATGGAAGTAAGCCATTCCATCTAAAAAATAAGGACGGGGATTTGTTGCATCCAGACTTTTTGCTTTTTCACGAAGTTCACCGGCAATCGCACCATATTTTTGTCCGCGTGTCATCGGGTTTACACTAATACGTGCAGAAGCGATTTGTGCTTTTAGTGAATAAATTTCCGAATTATTTTGATTGATAGAATCAGCTTTTTTTATAAATAATTCAGCTTTGTCGCAATACGTATCAACCATATCCCCTTTGGTTTTATAGGTCATATTTACATAACAATAAGCAGCATAATAATTTGGCAACCACTCATTTTTTTCTGCACTGGCAATACGTTCAAATGTATTTGCAAGTGATTGCAATTGTGAAACATCTCTTGTTGAATCCAACACTGCTACATTTTTTTCCATTACAGAGATGTAGTTTTTATTTTGAGCTGATAAATTTAAAGAGGCAACAAATAATGTTAATAGAACAACTAGTTTTTTCATTTGGGTTTGTTTTTAAAATTAAATTATTTTTTAATTATTATTATTAATCACTTCTTTAGAACGATTTTCTCCGAAAGATAAAAATAATCCGATAAAAAAGAAACGTTTTGCAGGTGGTGTAATAGCCTGCCGTTGCATATTATCATAAGAATAGCGATATCCATAAACCTGATCGAATCCAAAAACATTGGTAACTGAAACAGCCAATACTGAAAAGCAATTTCCTATCTGCTTCAAATAAGCTGCATTCACCCCAAGGGAATTGAATTCAATTGTTTTATCCGACATAAATTCTGGATTGTTTGGATTGTAATAAGGACGACCGCTTGCATAGCTATATGTGAAGCCGGTACTTAAATTTAATTTCTCCGTAAATTTTTTAAATACCAATGTTGCTGTATGAGTTGCTGCAAATGAAGGCATTACTTCAACGGGGTAATTTAAATATTTACGTTTTGTATCCAGATAGGTGTATGATAACCAGTAATCCACATTTTTAATTGTTTTTTTATCTCGCCAGAAAACATCAAGTCCTTTTGCATAGCCATACCCACTTACGTTTGCTAATGTATCTTTACTGATTATAGATGTAAGGTTGTCATATTTTTTATAATATACTTCAACACGTAACGTGTGATAATCATCTACACGTTGGATGTTTGCAATATAATGTGTTGATTTATTATAAGAAGGAAGTTGCGGATAAAACAAAAAATCCCGATCAGGTTTTTGGTAAAATTGGCCGTAGGCAAGGGATACCTGACTGAATGTTCCAAGTTTATAAGCTATAGAAGTGCGTGGAGAGATTACCATTTTTTTCATCAACATTGAATAATCGCTTCTAACACCGGCACGCCACACTAATTTTGATGTTAAATAAATATCTGCTTCTGCAAAGCTGGCAGTGTAGTTATCATAGCTGTTTAGATTTCTGTGAAAATTATAATATGCTCTTTTCCCATCAATTTTAAATCCATCATAAGCATATTGATATTCGGCACCAATACGAAAGATGGAAAGTTTTTTAATACTTCTGCTAAGCACCAACCTTGCCTGAGTCAAATCACTTTGTGATCGAATCGTATCAAAATAAGTTTTTATTTTGTCAACATTAGTGCTGTAGGATGCACCAATATTGAATAACCACTTTTCACCCAAACGTTCTTTATAAGTTAAATTGGTATAAATATCAGTATTGTTCAGTTCGAATAAATTTTTGAATCCATTGGTACTATCAATGCTTAGCGTTTTTATTCCAAGATCAGATGTATTAAAATATCCATAAAATTTAAGAATACCTGTTGAAGAAGTTTTTTTTCTGAAATTAAATGAACCACCTGTAAACACAGGTGCACGAGTATATTCTGGAGTTTGTGCTACTGTTTTAAAATAGGGAAGAAGATTAGAATAATTCAGATCAAAACCGACACTCATATTTTTTTCTTTCCACAATTTATTATGTCCTCCACCAATACCAACAGATGAAAAAGCTAATGTGGAAGAAGTCCGATCAGGCAAATCCTGTGTTTCCAGTGCGATAACGGATGACATTGCCTGGCCATATTGTGCAGAATAACCACCGGTACTAAAAACTGTTCCTTTAAACAGAAAAGGGGAGAAGCGCCCACGAGAAGCAATATCAGGTGATCCGGTAAAATAAGGGTTATTCACTACCATTCCGTCAATGATTGTTTTTGTTTCCGCACCGGTACCTCCTCTCACAAATAATCCTTCTGATTCACCAATTTGTTGAGAACCCGGTAATGTTTTTAATGCTCCAACAATATCTGCTTGAGCACCGGCAGTAGTAACAATATCAAGTGGTTTGAGCACTGTCATTTTTTTTTCATCACTCGCTTCAATTGTTCCTGCCGATATTGTCACCACTTTTAATTCATTCAACTCTTCTTTTATAATCGGATTAAAAACAATGTCTTTACCGATCAACCGGATTTTTTTTTCCTGTTGTTCAAAACCAATAAAACTTGTTACAAGCGTTACTTCACCAGTATCATTTACTGTAAATGAAAAGGTTCCATCTGCTCCGGTTGATGCACCATCATAGCTGTTTTTTATATATACATTAACACCCGGAACTGATTGTTTATGTTGATCACTAACTTTTCCTGAAATTTTTGTTTGTGCAATGATTCCTTGAATGCATAGTAGAATCAATATAAATGAGAGAATAGTTTTTTTCACACTGCTAATATGTTTTATAAAATATTGACAAATTAAAAACCTGAATAAATATTTTTTGTCCCCTTGTTCTCGACTTCGCTCGAACTGACACAATGCGATGTCAGTTCGAGCGGAGTCGAGAACGGTAGATGGATAAACAATTACATTAATTTTTTTAAATTATTTCGATAATTCAACACTCCGGTCTTTTGCTTTAACAATACCTTTCTGAATATTTTCACCAACCAGTGTTTCATTAAAAATAGAAAATGCTGCTTCAGTGGTTCCTCCTTTGGATGCAACTGATTTTATCAAATCATCCAATGATTTATTTGCATTATTGATCAAATGAAAAGAGCCTAACATGGTTTGTTTTACAAGCATTGCAGCGGTTGCTTCATCAAACCCCATTTGTTTGCCGGCTTCTATCATGTGTTTTACAACATAAAAGAAATAAGCCGGACCGCTACCACTCAATGCTGTAACAGCATCTAACAGGTCTTCATTTTCGAAAAACACACATCTGCCGGTGGTTCCTAATAGATTTTCTGCCTTTCGTATTTGTTCGATAGGTACTGTTTTATTAGCAGTAAATGCAGTCATACCCATACCCAATTCAGCAGGTGAATTAGGCATTGCACGTATAATATTGGAATTATTCAAAGCAAATTCAATTCGTTTCATTTTCATTCCTGCCATAATAGAAATGATGCATTTAGCGGAACGCAAAACATCTTTTACTTCTAATGCCAATGCTTCAAAATCCTGAGGTTTAACCGCAATGATAATAATATCGCTTTCCACTATTTTAGGATCGTTCACAACAGTTACTTCACCCACATCCAGTTTAAGTAATTCCTGTTTCCTGATCTCATTTTTTTCTGCAAGTAATAAGTTTTCTTTTGAAACAATATTGTATTTCAAAAATGCACGGGCATATATCAAACCCATATTGCCACAACCGATGATCGTTATTTTCATTTTATAAATTTAATTTGGGTACACAAAAATAGA